>NZ_JXQR01000020.1:0-3580 GCF_000834715.1 Flavobacterium sp. MEB061
AACTATTGCTCCATCTCCGGTAATTATTGCTAAACAAACATCTAATTCTTTTGCAAATCTTGCTCCGGGAACATACATGTTTAAAGTTACAGATGCAAATGGATGTTTCTATACAGAAGCTCATACAATTAATCCAGTTACTCCAATTACGGCTGTTGCTAGTAAATTAAGTGATGTATTATGTAACGGTGGTAACACAGGATCTATAAGATTAACTGTGGGTGGTTTTGCTTCTACCTATTCTTATACTGTTAATGGCGGAATTGCCGTAACAGGAATTAGCAGCACAACGGTTACTTTACCAAATTTAGTTGCAGGAAATTATGCAATTGTTGTTACTGATGAAGCAACAGGTTGTACAGCTCCTGCTTCGATTACTATTGATCAACCTGCAGCTCCTTTATCTGCAACTTATGCAGCAGTAAATGGAAACTGTTCTGTTAGTACTTCAGCGGTGACTGTTACAGCAGCTGGAGGAACACCAATATACAGATATTCGTTCGTTCAGGATGGTGCTCCGGTAGGAACATATTCAAACAACAATAAAGCAAATCTTGATCCGGCAGTTAGTTTAAACTGGGATGTTCATGTAATTGATGCTAACAATTGTACATTCAAATTAGACATTACGATTTCTAAAGATATTGTTCCTACTGTTACAGCTTCTGCAACAGGTCAATGTTTTGGTGTAGGAAGCTATACTATTACAGCAACTCCGGGAGCAGGTTTAGTAGCGCCTTTAACTTATAGTATTGACAATGGCGCTTCTTACCAGACAGGTAATACGTTTGTAATTACTACACCAGGAACTTATACTGTTAGAATTAAAGACGGTAACGGATGTACAGCAAATAGTAATGTTGTTACAGTTGATAATATATTAGGCTTAACAGCTGTATTAGACAAAAACATTACATGTTCATTACCAACAGCTGCTCAGGTAACTTTGACTGCAAATGGAGGAAGTACTCCTTATACATACCAATCTAAAGAAGCTGCAGGAGCATATACTGCTATGGCTTCTAACGTTTTCAACACAATGACTCCAGGAAGTTATACGTTCAGAGTTACTGATGGTAAAGGATGTATATTCGAAACTACAACTCCAATTATTATAACAGCACCTGTTAATCCAGATATTACAAACGTTGTACAAACAGCGCTTATCAATTGTAATGGAGATGCTACAGCAGCAATTGCAATTACAATTGATGATACAAAAGGACAAGCTCCATTTGTATATAATGTTAGAAATACAACTACAGGAGTTAATTATGGGACACAAACATCTGGCTTAGCAGCAGGTAACTATGTAGTTACTGTTACTGATGCAAAAGGATGTACTGATACTTTCAATATTACTATAGCACAACCAACTCCAATTGTTGTTAGTCGTACTGTTACTCCAATTACTTGTGGTGCTTTAGGTGTTTCTTTAGGTTCTATTACAATTAATTCGGTTACTGGTGGAACACCAAATTATATCTACCACGTAACAGGAGTAAATGGCTATGACAAACAAATTACAAATCAAACTGGAGCTACGGCTGTGTTTGAAGTTGTAGATTTCGGTTTATATCAAATTATTATTACAGATGCAAATGGTTGTACCAATATCGAACAAAACGTACTAGTTGCTTCGCCACCAGACGATTTAGATATTATTGTAACGGCGCCACCGGCAGATTGTTCTTCACCTGGTTCTGCACTTGTAGCTATTAATACAACTGCAACAGGTACAATAACAGGGCCTGGTCCTTTCCACTTTGCAATTTATACTGGTCCGGGAATGGTTTACACATCCCCAACGGCATTGCCTTGGTATAATGAAGATGCTGTAGGAAGTAAAAAAACAACTATACCTAATTTAATACCAGGTGTAAAATATACTTTTATAGTACATGATTCTGTAACAGGTTGTTACTATTTCGAATCGGCTACAACTCCGATTCCTACAAATTCAACCTTAACAACAAATGCTCTAATAGCAAGTAATATTACTTGTAGAGGAAGTGCAGATGGTAAAGTAACTTTTACAATAGGAAGTTCTTATGCATCGGTTACTCCAATAAGTTATGAGATATTTAATTCTCAATCACTAGTGTCAACTGGAATTACCGGTACAGGTTCTGTTCCAGCTGGTGGAATTTTGACACTTTCTAACCTTGGACCATTGCCTTTTGGTAATTATTTTGTTCTGGTAAGAGAAACAGCTGGTGCAACTCACGCTGGATGTAGTGTTGCTACAGTTCCATTTAATATTACTCAGTCTGCAATTGACTTGTCACTTACAGCTTCTGTCTCTAAAAATGCAAATTGTAACGCTAACTCAGGAGTTATTACTGCAATTGCTAAAGATGGTACAGCACCATACACATATCAATTGTTATTAGCTTCGGCTTCGGCTCCAACAGCAGCGACTGCAGGTTGGGCAAGTGCCAACACATTTAATAGAGATGCAGGAAATTATATTGCTTATGTAAAAGATGCTTATGGTTGTATTAAACAAGCTTCAGTTACTTTAAATAAAGATGCTGACCCAACAATTACAGCACCTGCTACAATTTGTTATAATGGTACTCCATTCACAATTGCAATTTCTGGAACTGTTGATCCGGCAATTGTTGGTGATGCTACTTATAGCGTAAATGGAAGTACTTTCCAAACAAGCCCTAACTTTACATTTAATGCTTCGGGTATTTATAACTTAGTAATTAAAGATGGTAATGGTTGTACAGCTAGTACTACTTATGAAGTTAAACCGCAATTACAATTAAGTGTTGCATTAACTAAAGAATTAGATTGTACAGCTACACCAAATGCAACAATTACGTTGACTGCTACAGGTGGATATAACACAGCTTACACTTACGAATATTCTGTAAATGGAGGTGGTTATACAACTATGGCTTCTAATGTTCTTTCAACAAGCGTTTTAGGAAATTATGTTTTCAGAGTAAACGATGCTAAATTGCCAACGGCATGTCAGGCTACTGCTACTTTAACTTTAGATCCTGTTCAGCCTACATTATTTGCTACTGTTCAAACACATGTTAGCTGTTTTGGTGGTGGAGACGGAACGATTACAGTAAATGTTACTTCAGGTGTTGGTCCTTATCAATATCAATTAGATGGTGGAACTTTCCAGACATCTAATGTATTTACAGGAGTAGCAGCAGGAAATGCATATATTATTACTGTTAGAGATGCTAAATCTTGTCTTTATCCAAGTGCGCCAATAGTTATTACGCAGCCAGTTGCTTTAACAGCTACTTCGGCAATAACAGCTCCTTTAACTTGTGCTACAGGAAATGTTCCGACAAAAGCAATTGTTACTGTAACAGCTACTGATGGTACAGCTCCATATTTATATAGTTTTGATAATGGAGTAACTTATACTTCTACAAATACTTATGAAGTATTTGCAGGTACAACTTTTGATGTTTTAGTTAAAGATGCTAAAGGATGTCTATTCACATTAACAAATGGGGTTAACATTCCTGCTTTGAATCCGCCAACGATTACAACTATCACTGGAACGCCAATTTATTGTGCTCCGGCTGCTAACACAACAAGTACG
>NZ_JXQR01000021.1:0-394 GCF_000834715.1 Flavobacterium sp. MEB061
CGGGGTGAGTTTTAATGCCAATCCGTATGTTGATTTCTATAGTGTTGACAACGGAAACAATTATGTAATCCAGGGACGTGCCCTGCCTTTTACAGATACAGATCAGGTTGTTTTGGGATACAATACAACGATAACCGGAGATTTTACGATTTCTATTGATAAGACTGATGGTGATTTGAGCAGCCATGCCATTTATCTGGAAGACAAGAAAACCGGGGTAATACACGATTTGACAAAAAGCGATTATACCTTTACTACCGAGAAAGGAACTTTCACTGATCGCTTGGTATTGCGTTATACCAACAAAACACTTGGAACGGGAGATTTCGAAAATATTGAAAACGGACTTCTGGTTTCTGTAAAAGACAAAACCATCAAGGTAACTTCTTCAACA
>NZ_JXQR01000022.1:0-193122 GCF_000834715.1 Flavobacterium sp. MEB061
ATGTGTTAAGCCTGCCGCTAGCGTTCATCCTGAGCCAGGATCAAACTCTTCATCGTATATTGTTTGCCTTGATTAAATCAAGACTAATTATTATCGACGATTCTCTATCGGTTCTTTTCAAATCTCTCGATTCTATTACTCTTATTCTTTTGCCTTAACATCTCTGTTAAAGCGGCTGTCAATTCAATATGTCTACGAACGTGTTTCAATTTTGTTTCGCTTGTGTTTCAAAGCGGGTGCAAAAGTACAACCTTTATTGACATTCGCAATACTTTACCAGCACTTTTTTTCAATCTTTTTTAAAACTATTTCCTAACTTTCTGATAACAATAATTTTAGACTAAAATCTTTTTTCAATTAAATAACGATTTTTCTTACTATTTGTATTAAGCACGTAAATTTACATTTTAAAAAAAATTCTCATTTACTAATTTCAAAGCCTTATCATATGTTTCTATCCATTGCGGAGACACATATTCCCAAAATTTTTACTTGTAAATTCAGAATCAATACTCATTTTTCTCAAAATACTTTTTATACTATATATATGTTAGCAAAAGAGTAATGCACAAGGAAAATCCTTGTGCATTTAAATAAACTTTAGAATATCCTACTCCACAATTTTAGAAATCTGAATATTTGCAATAAGTTTTACATCTTCCCCTAACCCCAGACCTCCTTTATCTGTAATCTTGTTCCAGGACATTCCAAACTCTTTTCGATTCACTATTCCTGTTATTTCAAATCCGTGTTTCACATTCCCATGTCCGTCATTTTCAAAACCGCCATATTCTACATACAATTCAATTGGTTTGGTTACACCTTTTAATGTCAGATTCCCTATCATGTTATAATGATTGTTGTCCACTTTTAAAAAGGATGTAGATTCAAAAGTTATTTCAGGATAAGTACCAGCTTCAAAAAAGTCACCACTTTGTAAATGTTCATCCCTTTGTGACTGATTTGTATCTATACTTTTTACATCAATACTAAATGCAAATTTTGCATTGCTAAAATCTGTTCCTTCAGAAATTACATTTCCCTCGAACTTCCTAAAGGAACCGGTTACAGAAGAGATAACTAAATGTTTGATTTTAAATAACACTTCGGAGTGCACTGGGTCTATAACCCAAGTTGTTTTATTTTTCATAATTTTTACAATTTATTATATGAGCAAAATTATATACATTTACTATCTAATATATACTAGTTACCTCTTAGTAAGTAGTTACATTTAAGTAAGTATTGTTTTAAACCAAATTAGATATGAATCAAAAAAATGACGTATGCCGACATAGATTAATGATTGCAAGAGATACTCTGGAGGTTATTCAGGGAAAATGGCGCTTGCCTATAATTATTTCTTTAAATCACGGAAACAAACGTTTTGGAGAAATACAAAGAGATATTACGGATATTTCTCCTAAAATGCTTTCGCAGGAACTAAAAGCTTTAGAAACAAATAAAATTATTACCCGCACTCTTTATGACAGTATGCCAGTAACTGTAGAATATTCACTTACTCCATTAGGAGAGAGCATGAAGAAACTACTAGATGAAATTTTAAACTGGGGTATTCATTTTAGAAAAGAAATTTTAGAAACACGCATTGATAATTGAGATATCAAGTCTTAATAGAGTTCCAGGTCTCTGTTACTTGTTAAATACAATTCATAATTGCAGAAATACAAGGAAACTTTTTTCTCTTTGACATTAATGTTTTATCCATATTAATTGTGCTTGCTCAAATCGGGATACTACTATTTTATTGATTAATTTAGCTTAAAATAAATTAGACATTAACAAAACACAAGTTGCGCATACAATACCTATGAAAAATAAAAAAGGATTTACTACTACAATATTACATTCAGACCGACTTTTAAAACCTGAATTTGGCGCATTACATCAACCTATACATACAGCTGTAACGTGGGGATATGAGGATGTAAACGGACTTATTGATGTTTTTCAGAACAAAACAAAAGGTTATGCTTATTCAAGACAAGGCAATCCAACGGTGACTGCATTAGAAAATAAGGTAACACAAATGGAAAATGGTCTTTCCACGGTGGCTTTCTCCACTGGTATGGCCGCCATAAGTGCCACTATTTCATCGCTTTTAAAAAAGGATGATCACATTATTGCAAGTTCTTACCTCTTTGGTAACACCAGAAGTATTATGCAGACATTTACGGAAATTGGTATTCAAATATCTTTTGTGGATGTTACTAATATAGAGAACGTAAAAAAAGCGTATCAACAAAATACTCGTATGGTTTTTGTTGAAACTATCGCAAATCCGGCTACTCAAATCGCTGCATTGGATGAAATTGGTACTTTTTGTTCAGAGAATACTCTACTATATGTTGTTGATAATACGATGACGTCACCATATCTTTTTAAGTCAATTGATGTCAAAGCCAGTTTGGTTATTAATTCGCTGACAAAATATATAGGCGGTCACGGCAATGCACTTGGAGGCAGCGTTACAGATACGGGTTTGTATGACTGGAATAATTTCTCCAACATTGCTCCTATTTTAAAAGAACAGATTTCTCCGGCTTTACTCGGAATTACTCAAATTAGAAAAAGGGGTCTAAGAGATGGAGGCGGTACATTATCTCCGGAAGCCGCACATAGTATTTCGGTAGGATCAGAAACTTTGGCTTTAAGATTGGATAGAACCTGCAGCAATGCTTTAATTTTAGCTCGTTTTCTGGAAGATCATCAATTAGTCAAAAAAGTTAATTATCCTGGTTTAGAAAGTCATCCACAACATAAAATTGCATCTGAGTTATTTGATGGATTTGGAGGTTTGATGAGTTTTGAATTAGACGATAAAGTTGATTGCGTAACTTTTTTAAACCGTTTGAAAATTGTCATCAAATCCAGTAATTTGGGAGATACAAGAACTCTCGCTATTCCGGTCGCAAGGACAATTTTTCATGAACTTGGTACCGAACGAAGAAAAGAAATGGGAATTGAAGACTCTTTAATTCGACTATCAATAGGAATTGAAGATAAGCAGGATTTAATAGACGACTTTACTCAGGCATTGTACTAAATCTTTTTTCAATTAAATATAAAAAAATCCAAATCCCAATTTTTAAGTTGGAATTTGGATTTTTTTTATAATTTATTGAAGTTTATTCTAAAACAAAACTCACACTTACGTTTGCAGTAACTTCGATTTCTCCAATAGCAAGAGTTTCGTTCGAAGCCCCCATTGCATCTGCTGATTCTTTCATTCTCATTGCAGCATACATTGGCTGTGGCTGGTAAATTTGTGAATTATCAGAAATCACAAAAGCTTTCCCTACTTTTTGTCCTAAAACTGATACATAATCTTCTGCTTTTACTTTAGCATCTTTCATTGCTAATTTACGAGCATCTGACTGTAACTGAACTAATTTAGAAGTTTCAAAAGAAACTTTATCTATACGATTGATTCCTTGTTGAACCAAACCTTCCATTAATTCATCGTATTTAGATAAATCTTTTAATACAATTTCTACAGTTTGAGTAGCATTATAACTTGTTTTCTTTTTTTCGTAATCGTATTGCGGATTTAGCGCAACTTGTTTTGTTTTAAAATCTGCTGTTGGAACATTCATTTTTTTAATGAATTTTAAAACAGCATCCATTTTTTCGTCGTTTTGCTTTTTGACGTCTTTAGCATTATTCCCTTTTGTTTCAACTGTAGCTGAAATACAAACCTGATCAGGCGCTACTTTTACTTTTCCTTCTCCATTTATATTAATTAGAGGAATTTGTTTGGTTTCCTGGCCGTAAGACATAGTCATAAACATGATTGTTAAAAATAATACTAGTTTTTTCATTTTTGTTAAATTTTAATTATTCAATAATGGCATTTCAAAAGTTGTGCCACATTATATTTTCCCCAATTTTGCAAGCACAAAAAGTATCACAATAGGAATCGCCAGCAAGATTACCATCAACGTATGATCTGTTAGTAATGATGGCTCTTTTATCAAAGTAATCAAATAACCACCCACAGCACCTCCAAAATGGGCTGTATGACCAATATTATCGTTTTTAGCGCGCATTCCGTAAATAGAATACAATAAATATAAAATCCCGAAAAGATAGGCTGGAATTGGAATCACAAAAAATATTCCCAACATCATATCCGGCTGTAAAAGAATTGCCGAATACAAAACACCCGTTACTGCACCAGAAGCTCCAACGGCTCTGTAACTATAATCGTTTTTATGGAAAACCATTGTTAGCAAACTTCCAAAAATTAAACTTCCAAAATAAACCAATACAAACGAAAAATTACCCAGCCAACCTAAAACCACAGGGGCAAAAAACCAAAGCGTAAGCATATTAAAAACTAAATGCATGATATCAACATGCAAAAAACCAGATGACAGCATCCTGATTTGTTCTCCGGAACGGATACTTCCTACATGAAACTCATATTTTCTCATAAAAGAATAATCTTCAAAACCTTTCCAGCTAAATAAAACATTGGCAACTATAATCCCAATTAAAATGATATTCATAAAAATATTTAATTTGAAATGTAAATATAGTCATTCTTAAACATATGTTAGCATGAGACCAAAATATCCATCTTTATTCATTTTTATTTTATATTTGTAAAAAAAATTACATGCAATTTCTCGTTTATATATTGGCCTACCCTTTACTCTGGCTTATCTCTATATTACCTTTTCGAATATTTTATTGGCTGTCTGATTTCGTATATTTTATTATATATCACATTATAGGTTATCGTAAAAAAGTTGTACGAGAAAACCTTGCAATGACTTTACCGCATTTAAATGATGCTGAACGAAAAGAAATTGAAAAGAAATTCTACAAGCACATGTGCGATATGTTTTTGGAGACTATCAAAACGATGAGTATTTCTCCTGAAGAAATGGAGAAAAGATTTCAGGTTACTAATATTGAACTCGTACAGGATTATGCAAAAAAAGGTAAAAGTGTAATTCTAGTTGCCTCGCATTATGCTAGTTATGAATGGCTTTTGACCACTAACCCTAAACTTGGTTTTCAGGGAATTGCAATATATAAAAGGATTGCCAATCGCTATTTTGACAAATTAATCCGCGAAATTCGTTCAAAATATAATACAGAGTTAATTGAGACAAGACAAGCTATTCCGACTATGGCTCAAAATCAACGTGAAGGAAAATTAAGTTTATACGGATTGGCAAGTGATCAGTCTCCGAAACTGGACAGAATTTTTCATTCAATGAAATTTATGGGTATTGAAGTTCCTGTACACACGGGAGCCGAAATGCTTGCAAAAAAATATGATTTAAGCGTGATAATGGTAAAAGTAAAAAAAGTAAAAAGAGGTTATTATGAAGCCACTTTCTTAACTATCGCTGATAATCCTAATGACTTTGAAAATTTTGAAATTACTGAAAAGTATTTAAAAGAAGTAGAAAAACAAATTTATGAGTGTCCTGAATATTATTTATGGACACATAAAAGATGGAAGCATAAGGTTGAATAATGTTTTAGAAGAAATTAAAATCCAAAAAGCGCATATTGCTTTTTGGATTTTTTGTTTGATTAAACAAGCAATTATATTTAAAAAAGAGAATTACTTGTTTTAATTTATAATTTATTAAATAATGAACAACAAAAAGCGTTATTTACTTTATTATTTAGAATAAATAAAGATAATTTGGTTTGTTTTAACACAACGTATACATTTGTGCTATTCGAAACAATTCTAAATAACATGAAAGTAAAAATATCATTTTCAAAGTTGATCTGCAGTCTAATGTTGCTGGCAGCTGTAACTTCATTTGCTCAAACAGGTACTATTAAAGGTAGAGTTTCATTATCTAGTGATGAAAGTGCCGACAATGTTTCTGTAACTATTAGAGGAACAAAAATTGGAACCAACACAGATGCTCAGGGAAACTATGAGATTAAAAACATCAAACCGGGTAATTATACTTTAAGAGCTACTGCGGTAGGTTTTTCCTCTAAAGAAAAAAGCATCTCTATTCAGGATGGAGATGAACTTACAGAAAACTTTACATTGACAACTTCATCTGAAACTCTTACTGAAGTATTTGTAAAAGGAAATGCTAACAAATATACTAAAACAGAAAGTGAGTATGTTTCAAGAATGACGATCAAAAATCTTGAAAATGCTCAGGTTTACAATGTTGTTACTAAACAATTAATGAAAGACCAATTGGTAACAAATCAGGATGAAGCGTTGAAAAACGTTCCGGGTTTATACCAATTATGGGGAGCTACTAACCGTGCCGGTGACGGAGGTTCTTGGTTTTCACTACGTGGATTTACAACTCAGAGTTTGGTAAGAAATGGTATTGCAGGAAAAGTAAACAGTAATTCTGATGCTGCAAATCTTGAGAAAATTGAGGTTATAAAAGGGCCATCTGCTACATTATTTGGAAACGTACTTTCTTCATACGGTGGTTTAATCAACCGCGTAACCAAAAAACCTACTGAAAATTTTGGTGGAGAAATTGCTTACCAAAGCGGAAGCTATGGTTTTAATCGTTTGTCTGCTGACGTTAACACGCCAATTAACGACGATAAAACAGCATTATTCAGATTAAATGCTTCTGTTGGTACTGCAAATACTTTTCAGGATTTCGGTTATTCAAAAAGTTACTTTATAGCACCGTCTTTCTCTTATCAGGTAAACGAAAAACTGAATATCTCTATTGATGCCGAAATTGGAAATCAGGACAACTCTGGTATGCCGTTAATATACCTTTCTGCTTCTAGCGCAGATTTAGGATTTAATAACGCTAAAGATCTTAACATCAACTTTAAAAGATCATTTTTAGGAGATGAATTTATGACCAATACGAAAACATTTAATGTTTTTGCACAGGCTAATTATAAAATCTCTGATGAATGGACTTCACAAACTGTATTTAGCAGCAGCTCAAATAAAGCAGCGGGTTTACAAACTTGGTTTTATCTTTTAAAAGACGAGCAATTATCAAGAAATGCATGGGATGCAAATGGTAGAGACAATGCTATAGAATTCCAACAAAACTTTAATGGCGATTTCAAAATTGGATCAATGAGAAACCGTTTCCTAATTGGTGGTGATATTTATCACGGTACAAATAAATTAGGATACCAAAGTTTGCCTGGTTATGCTCCATACGATACAGTAAACTATAGCGGAACAGCGGCTAATTATTATGATTTTAACCCAACAAATGTAAAAAATGCGCTTGTTGGAAATGGTAATACCCCATATACTACAAATAGTGCGATATCAACATACAGTGCTTATGTTGCAGATGCAATTAACATTACTGAAAGCTTAATTCTTTCGGCAGCAGTACGTTTTGATCATTTTGACAATCAGGGAACATTTGATGCTGTTACTAATACAAAAGCTGATACGTTTTCTCAAAATGCATTCTCTCCAAAATTTGGTGCAGTTTATCAAATCATAAAAGACCAGTTATCTGTATTTGGTAGCTATCAAAATAGTTTTACAAACAAAGGGTTCTTAAATGCAAATGTTGATGGAGCTCTTCAAATGAAACAATTTGATCCTGAAAAAGCCAATCAGTTTGAAGGTGGTGTAAAAGTAAATGCTTTTCAAAATAAAGTAAGTGCTACAATTAGTTATTACAAAATTAAAGTTGAAGATATTGTAACAGCTGATCCAAATTTGCCAAATGCAAGCATACAAAATGGTACACAATTTAGTAAAGGTTTTGAATTAGAAATTACGGCTAACCCAATTGCAGGATTAAATTTATTGGTTGGTTATGCTAAAAATGATTCTGAGTTAAACGATTTAAGACCAGCAACTGCAGGACCAGAAAACTTAATCAACTACTGGTTTAGCTACAATTTACAAACTACTACACTTAAAGGTTTAGGTTTAGGATTTGGAGGTAACTACGGAGATGCAACATACATCTACAATGCAGGACCTGGACAAACTTTTGAACTTCCGTCTTACTCAGTTGTAAATGCTGCATTATACTACGATCAGCCTAAATACAGAGTTTCATTGAAAGTAAACAACCTTACAGACGAATTGTACTTTAATGGTTATACAACAATCAACGTTCAGGCTCCACGTACAATTATGGGAAGCTTAACATATAAATTCTAATCGAATTTAAAACATATAGAAATGCCCCGGACTCACGTTCGGGGCATTTTTTTTTAATCAAACGGTAAGATGTTTTTTTAACCGCAAAGTTCGCAAAGATTTTTATCTATGTAGCCTTCTAAAGCACAAAGTTCGCAAAGCTTTGTATTGACTTAACTTTGCGAACTTTCTATTGTGTTAACACACTTTTAAAAAAACCTTTGCGAACTTTATGTTTTTAAGGATTTACGAATAAAAAACCTTGCGTGCTTTGCGGTTAAATCTCACTTAAATTCCCGCAATTGCTTTTATTTCGTCTATAATTCGAAGTGCCAAAACATCAGCTTTTTCCTGAGATGGAGCTTCGGTATAAATACGAATAATAGGTTCTGTATTTGATTTTCTTAAATGAACCCATTCTGTAGCAAAATCAATTTTTACACCGTCTATTGTCGAAATATCTTCGTTTTTATATTTTTCAGTCATTGCAACTAAAATAGCATCAACATCAATTTGTGGCGTTAATTCAATTTTATTTTTGCTCATATAATATTCCGGATATGAAGCACGTAATGCCGAAACTGACATTTTTATATTCGCCAAATGTGTCAGGAACAATGCAACTCCTACCAAACTATCACGTCCGTAGTGCAATTCAGGATAAATAATTCCGCCATTTCCTTCACCGCCAATAATCGCGTTGTTCTTTTTCATCAATTCAACCACATTCACCTCGCCTACTGCACTGGCTTCGTAATTTCCTTTATGTCCAACAGTTACATCGCGCAAAGCACGTGAAGATGACATGTTCGAAACCGTATTTCCAGGAGTTTTGCTCAACACATAATCAGCACAAGCGACTAGTGTATATTCTTCACCAAACATTTCCCCGTCTTCACAAATAAAAGCCAAACGATCCACATCAGGATCAACTACAACTCCCAAATCGGCTTTTTCTTTTACTACCAATTCAGAAATATCAGTTAAATGTTCTTTTAAAGGTTCCGGATTATGAGGGAAATGTCCGTTTGGTTCGCAATATAATTTTACTACTTCAACGCCCATTAATTCTAATAATTTCGGAATAATAATTCCGCCAGAAGAATTTACTCCATCGACAACAACTTTAAATTTTGCTGCTTTTACCGCTTCGACATCAACCAAAGGCAAATTCAAAACCTCGTCGATATGAATATCCATATAAGCGTCGTTCATCGTGATTTCGCCTAAACTGTCTACATCCGAGAAATCGAAGGCTTCAGCGTCGGCAATTTCAAGAATTTTAGCACCTTCGGCACCGCTTAAAAATTCTCCTTTTTCATTCAGTAATTTTAGAGCATTCCATTGTTTTGGATTATGAGAAGCAGTAAGAATAATTCCGCCATCTGCTTTCTCCAAAGGCACTGCAACTTCAACAGTTGGTGTTGTCGAAAGTCCAAGATCAATAACATTAATCCCTAGACCAATTAACGTATTTACAACAAGATTGTGAATCATCGGACCAGAAATTCTGGCATCACGACCAATTACAACCGTTAGTTTTTCTTTTGAAGTATTATTTTTTAAAAAGGTTCCGTAAGCCGATGCAAATTTTACAGCATCAACAGGAGTCAGGTTATCGCCTACTTTTCCTCCTATCGTTCCACGAATACCGGAAATTGATTTTATTAAAGTCATTTTTTTGAGTTATAGTTACCGGTTACAAATATAAAAAAGATACTGAGGTTCTAAGATGCTAAGTGGCTAAGATTTTTTTAAAAGAGTTATTATCCCGAAGCGTCGGGACTAAGTTGCTAAGATTCCAATATTTAAAAATAAACTAAAATGTTAAGTTTATATTGTGAAGTCTACTGGTAAAAACGATTTAAAAAAGATTTCATACTTTTACTAAAACAACTTAATTTCTTAGTCCCGAAGTTTCTGGTAGCAACTTTAAAAAAGAAAAACTTAGAATCTTAGCCTCTCAGAAACTTAGCAAATTAAAAAGAATGAACTTCCTTGCCCACATATATCTTTCCGGTGAAAATGATTTAATCAAAATTGGCAATTTTATGGCCGATGGAATTCGCGGAAAACAATTCGAACATTTTCCCGAAGATGTTCAGAAAGGAATTATTTTGCATCGTTTTATTGATACTTATACCGATTCGCACGATATTTTCAGACAAAGCACCAAGCGGTTACATGAAAAATACCATCATTATTCGGGGGTGATTGTAGACATTGTTTATGATCATTTTTTAGCTAAAAACTGGTCTAATTATTCTGATGAAAAACTCGAAGATTTCATTAATAGATTTTATAGTTCCTTACATGAAAATTATGACATTCTAACCGAAAAAACACAAGGTATGATGCCCTACATGATTGATCAAAACTGGCTTTTGAGTTACAGAACCGTTGAAGGAATTCATCAAATTTTAACGCAAATGGACAGAAGATCAAAAAACATATCAAAAATGCAATTTGCCAGTGAAGAATTAAAAGAATTCTATGACGACTTTGAACAGGAATTTACCGTGTTTTTTGAAGACATAAAACTGCATGCCCGTCAAAAACTACAATCACTATGAAGAAAATTACGCTTTTATTAAGCCTTATTTATATTAGCTGCTCAGCTCAGGTTTCTACAAATCCAACAGGATTAGTAACTTCAAAAGCGATGGTGGTTTCTGCCCGTGAAGAAGCATCCAAAATTGGGGTTGAAATCATGAAAAAAGGCGGAAATGCTTTTGATGCCATGATTGGTACCGAACTGGCTTTGGCAGTCTCTTTTCCTTTTGCAGGAAACATTGGCGGTGGCGGATTTATGGTTTACAGAAAAGCAAATGGCGAAGTTGGATCTCTGGATTATCGTGAAAAAGCGCCTTTGGCAGCATCAAAAGATATGTTTCTGGATAAAGATGGAAATGTTATAAAAGGAAAAAGTACAGAAACTGCGCTTGCCATTGGTGTTCCCGGAACTATTGCCGGAGTTTTTGCGGTACATAAAAAATTTGGTTCATTACCAATGTCCGAAATCTTAAAACCTGTTATCGCTCTTGCCGAAAGAGGCGTTATTGTTACCAAAAAGCAGGAAAAAAGTATGAATAATTATCGGGAATCGATCGTAAAAGTAAACGGTTCTACAACGCTTTTGGCAACTAATTTTAAGGAAAAAGATACTATTAAATATCCTGCTCTTGCCAATACATTAAAACGAATTTCTAAAAATGGTCGGGATGAGTTTTACAAAGGAGAAACCGCTAAAATTCTTGTAGATTACTTAAAGAAAAAAGGTGGAATTATTACACTTGAAGATCTCGCCAAATACGAAGCCAAGTGGAGAAAACCGCTTCAGTTTAATTACAAAGATTTAAAAATCACTTCGATGTCACCGCCAAGCAGCGGCGGAATTTGTCTGGCGCAAATCCTGAAAATGATTGCTCCTTATGATTTGGCAAAAATGGGTCATAATTCGCCAGAAGCAATTCAGGTAATTGTTGAAGCAGAACGAAGAGCTTATGCTGACAGGAGTCAGTTTTTGGGGGATCCTGATTTTGTCAAAATTCCCGTAAAAGCATTACTCTCTGATGCCTATTTAAAAGATAGAATGTCGACTTTTAATGTTGAAAAAGCCAGTTTGTCATCTGAAATAAAAGAAGGAAAAATAACGTATAACGAAAGTACCGAAACCACACATTATTCAATAGTAGACCAATTTGGAAATGCAATTGCTGCAACTACAACCTTAAATGATGGTTACGGTTCTAAATATTATTGTGACGAATTAGGTTTTTTTCTCAATAACGAAATGGACGATTTTAGTGCAAAACCCGGATCTCCAAATATGTTTGGTCTGGTCGGAAGCGAAGCCAATAGTATTGCTCCTCAAAAACGTATGTTGAGTTCTATGACGCCAACAATCGTAGAAAAAAACGGAAAACTTTTTATGGTTGTGGGAACTCCTGGAGGATCTACTATTATTACTTCTGTTTTACAGACTATTTTAAATGTTTACGAATACAAACTAAGTATGCAGGGAGCTGTAAATGCTCCACGTTTTCATCATCAATGGCTGCCGGATCTTATTAATTTTGAAGCTGATGCTTTTGATATCAAAACTTTAGACCTATTAAAATCTAAAGGTTATTTGATTAACGAAAAACCAACTCCCGTACTTGGTAAAGTCGATGCAATTTTGGTTTTACCAAACAAAAATCTTGAAGGAGGTGCCGATTTTCGAGGAGACGATGCGGCTTCTGGTTTTTAAATTCTAAAAAATAAACGGAAATAATTTACATTTTCGAATTCTATGCCCTAAATTTGTAGTTTACCTAACTTTTTAAACAAATAATGTTAAGAAAACTTTTTCGCAGACTAGAGAGCATTATTGCTTTAGCTCAATCTATATTGACCCCAAAGCAATTTATTTTTTTATCAAGTGTATTAGTTGGTATTTCCTGCTCATTGGCTGTAATTGTTTTAAAAACATTTGCCCATAGTGTTTTCTCTTTTGCGACCTATATAAACGGAATCCTTAAATTAAACTTCATTAATGGTATTTTACCTATAATTGGTATTTTACTAACTGTATTTGTTGTAAAAAAAGTTTTGAACGGCACGATTCAAAAAGGTACTTCACAAATTTTATATGCTGTTGCAAAAAAAGCCAGTATTATTCCTAAAAAACAAATGTATGCCCAAATCATTACAAGTTCCTTAACTGTAGGTTTGGGAGGTTCTGCCGGATTAGAGAGTCCAATTGTAATAACAGGAGCTGCTTTTGGATCCAATTACGCTCAAGGCTACAAATTATCTTATAGAGACAGAACTTTACTTATTGGCTGCGGAGTTGCCGCAGGAATTTCAGCCGCTTTTAATGCTCCTATTGCCGGAGTTCTTTTTGCGATCGAAGTTTTATTGGTAGATGTTAGTATTTCTGCCTTTACCCCTATTATGATTTCGGCTGCTACCGGTGCTTTGGTTTCTGCTATTTTATTAGACGAAAGCATTTTATTGTCTTTCAAAAAACAAGAAACTTTTAATTATCATAACATTCCTTTTTATGTTCTTTTAGGTGTTTTAACCGGTTTTGTTGCGGTTTATTATGCCCGAAATTTTCAGAGAGTCGAGCATTATTTTTCCCATTTAAAAATGGGACCGTATAAAAAAGCACTAATCGGTTCTTCCTTATTGGCATTGCTTATTTTTATTTTTCCAACCCTTTTTGGTGAAGGTTATGAGAGTATCAAAACTTTATCAGAAAGTGATCCCGGACAATTATTAGACAATACCTTGTTTGCCGATTTTAGAAACAACCAATGGGTTTTACTTCTTTTTGTGGGATGCACGATGATGGTAAAAGTATACGCTTCCGGATTAACCCTTGGAAGTGGAGGAAACGGAGGAAACTTTGCTCCCTCTTTATTTATGGGATCGTATTTGGGTTATTTCTTTTCAAAATTTATCACTTTGATTGGCTTATCAAAACTGCCTATTAGTAATTTTACTATGGTTGGAATGGCTGGTATTTTGAGTGGATTGTTTCATGCGCCACTTACTGCAATTTTCTTAATTGCCGAAATTACCGGTGGTTATGGCTTAATGATTCCGCTTATGATTGTTTCTTCTATAAGTTTTGCGATTTCAAAACGCTTTGAAAAATATTCGCTTGACGTAAAAAACCTGGCAAAAAAAGGACATGCTTTTACGAGCAATAAAGATTCTAATATTCTTTCAACTTTAGATATTGACACTATTATACAATGCGATTATTTAACGGTTTCTCCAGATGAACATCTAACGAAATTAGTCGATCTTATTTCGCATTCTAATCAGGTTGTTTTTGCCGTTGTCACGAAAGAAAACGAACTTGTTGGCGTGGTTCATTTTAATGATATTCGCGAAATTATTTTTAATCCGTATCGTGTCAAATATACTTTGATTAAAGATGTAATGAAAATACCTCCGGCTGTGATTTCCTCTTTTGATAGTATGGAAGTGGTTATGACTAAATTTGAAAGATCAAAATCGGCCTTTATACCTGTCTTACGCGACGGAAAATATTTTGGTTTTATTTCTAAATCTATTGCCCTCGAAGCTTACCGAACTAAGTTGCGTTCTATGACAATTGAATAAGCTTAATATCGGATAAGTTAAAAATTTTAGTTATCCGATATTAAGACATATCTTTGCGGGATTATGTGGAATATAGACGTAACATACAGAGAAGAATTTCAATCAACTTTTGATAGATTGTACCAAAAAAGGCTTGATTTGCAAAACAGCAGACCATTGCCAAATATCGCTTTGCATAAAATTCGTGAAAGTTTATCTCTGGAATGGACATACAATTCGAATAGTATTGAAGGAAACACCATGAGTTTGCGCGAAACCCAAATGGTTATTCAGGAAGGAATAACCATAAAAGGAAAATCTTTGCGAGAGCATTTCGAAACCCACAATCACGACAAAGCCATTGATTATCTATACTCAATTGTTGATGATAATTACAAGCTTCGAAGTATTGACATTCTTTCTATTCATGGATTAGTCCTTCGTTCTATTGAAGATGATTTTGCAGGACGTTTACGTAATGGAGGCGTTAGAATTTCTGGTGCTAATTTTATGCCTCCAAATGCCAATAAAGTTTCAGATTATCTGGATGAACTAATTGATTTTATAAATACAAATCCTTTAGGTTTAAACGATATTGAACTGGCAACAATTTACCATCATAAATTAGTCTGGATTCATCCTTTCTTTGATGGAAATGGCAGAACCGTTCGTTTAAGTATGAATTTATTGTTGATGCGTTGTGGTTTTCCACCGGCTATTATTCTCAAAAATGACAGAAAAAAATATTACGAAGCGCTTAATCAGGCCAATAACGGCAATTATCAAAAACTAACCCTTTTGATGTGTCAGGCTTTGGAGCGAACTTTAAATATTTACTTAAGTGCTATGCCGGGAAGCAGTTACGATTATCAACCGATAATTAATATTGTGAGCGAACCAGAAACTCCTTACGGTCAGGAATATATTAGTTTACTTGCCCGAACAGGAAAAATAGACGCTTATAAAGAAGGTCGAAACTGGTATACAACCAAAGAAGCCATAGACGAATATATGCTTACACGAAAAAGAAAACGCTAACTTAGGTTAGCGTTTTTTGTTACTAATTGTAACATAAAGTTTTGTTTTCGAGTACTAAAAGAACAAATCAAAGTGGTAACTTTGCGTTTTGCTCAAAATTATGTTAGAAAAAGACAATACTATTGAAGTTCTTGGTGCAAGAGTTCATAATCTAAAAAATATAGACATTTCTATTCCGCGTGAAAAACTGGTTGTTATTACCGGTCTTTCAGGTTCGGGAAAATCATCTTTGGCGTTTGACACTATTTATGCCGAAGGACAGCGTCGTTATGTTGAAACGTTTTCGGCTTATGCCAGACAGTTTCTTGGCGGTTTAGAGCGTCCGGATGTTGACAAAATCGACGGACTTTCGCCTGTAATTGCGATTGAACAAAAAACAACAAGTAAAAGTCCGCGTTCAACTGTGGGGACTATTACTGAAATATATGATTTCCTGAGACTTTTATACGCTCGTGGAGCTGATGCTTACAGTTACAACACAGGCGAAAAAATGGTTTCCTATTCTGATGATCAGATTAAGGATTTGATTATGCAGGATTTCGACGGAAAACGCATCAATATTTTGGCACCGATTATTAGAGCCAGAAAGGGACATTATGCCGAATTATTCCAGCAAATTACCAAACAGGGATTTTTGAAAGTTCGCGTAAATGGCGAAGTTCAGGATTTAGTTTCGGGAATGAAACTGGATCGTTATAAAACACACGATATAGAAATTGTTGTTGACCGAATGTTGATCGAAAATACCGAAGACAATCAAAAAAGATTAGCCGAAAGTATTAACACAGCGATGCATCACGGCGAAAATGTATTGATGATTTTAGATCAGGATACAAATGAAGTTCGTTATTTCAGTAGAAATTTGATGTGTCCAACAACCGGAATATCCTATCAAAATCCCGAACCAAATTTGTTTTCGTTTAACTCTCCAAAAGGAGCTTGTCCGCATTGTAACGGACTGGGAACTGTTCATGAAATCAACATCAAAAAGATTATTCCAAATCCTAAATTATCAATAAAAAGCGGTGGTTTTGCTCCGCTTGGCGAATATAAATCGTCCTGGATTTTTAAGCAATTGGAAGTTATTGGAGAAAAATTTGGGTTTAAAATAACCGATCCGATTGAAAAAATTCCGGAAGAAGCCATGAATATGATTCTTCACGGCGGAAAGGACAAATTCACCGTAAACTCAAAAGACCTAGGTGTCACAAGAGATTATAAAATAGATTTTGAAGGAATTTCACATTTCATTAAAAATCAATATGATGAAAGCGCTTCGACAACTATAAAACGTTGGGCAAAAGACTTTATGGACGAAGTAAATTGTCCGGTTTGCGAAGGTTCACGTTTAAAAAAAGAAGCACAATTTTTTAGAGTTAATGGAAAAAATATCACAGAATTGTGTGATATGGATATTTCTGATTTAACGGCCTGGTTTCAGGATTTAAATAGTCATTTGACAGACAAACAACTTTTGATTGCATCAGAAGTCGTAAAAGAAATAAAAGATCGTTTGAACTTTTTGATGAATGTTGGTTTAAATTATCTGGCTTTAAGCCGAAGTTCAAAATCACTTTCCGGTGGTGAAGCGCAGCGTATTCGTCTGGCAACACAAATTGGTTCGCAATTAGTTGGTGTTTTGTATATTTTGGATGAACCAAGTATTGGTTTGCATCAAAGAGACAATGAAAAACTGATTAAATCGCTGGAACAATTACGTGATATTGGAAACTCTGTTATTGTTGTTGAACATGATAAAGACATGATCGAAACAGCAGATTATGTTATCGATATTGGTCCGAAAGCAGGAAAATACGGTGGAGAAATCATTAGTATTGGAACGCCTGCAGAAACTTTAAAATCGAACACGATTACCGCTCAATATTTGAATGGTACAATGAAATTAGAGATTCCGAAAGAACGCAGAAAAGGAAACGGAAAGTTTTTAAAACTAACCGGAGCAACCGGAAATAACCTGAAAAATGTTTCTATTGAATTGCCTTTAGGTCAATTAATTTGTGTGACAGGAGTTTCGGGAAGTGGAAAATCGACTTTGATTAACGAAACCCTCTACCCTATTTTGAACGCTTATTATTTTAATGGCGTAAAAAAACCACAACCTTACAAAAAAATAGAAGGTTTAGAACATATTGACAAAGTAATTGATATAGATCAAAGTCCGATTGGTAGAACGCCACGTTCAAACCCAGCGACTTACACTGAGGTTTTTACCGAAATCAGAAACTTGTTTACCATGACTTCTGAAAGTATGATTCGTGGTTACAAAGCCGGACGTTTTAGTTTTAACGTAAAAGGCGGACGTTGCGAAACCTGTGAAGGTTCCGGAGTTCGAACTATTGAAATGAACTTTTTACCGGACGTATACGTAGAATGTGAAACCTGTCAGGGAAAACGTTTTAATAGAGAAACTTTAGAAATTCGATACAAAGGAAAATCTATTTCGGATGTGTTGAATATGACAGTTGATGAAGCGGTTCCGTTTTTTGAAAACATTCCTAAGATTTACAGAAAAGTAAAAACAATTCAGGATGTTGGTTTAGGATATATTACGCTTGGTCAGCAAAGTACAACTCTCTCTGGTGGTGAAGCACAACGTATAAAACTGGCGGGAGAATTGTCTAAAAAAGATACCGGAAATACCTTTTATATTCTTGATGAACCTACAACAGGTTTGCATTTTGAAGATATTCGTGTTTTAATGGACGTAATAAATAAACTAGTTGATAAAGGAAATACAATCCTGGTTATCGAACATAATATGGACGTGATTAAACTAGCCGATTATATTATTGATATTGGTCCAGAAGGCGGAAAAGGCGGCGGACAATTAATCGCCAAAGGAACTCCTGAAGAAGTTGTCAAAAATAAAAAAAGCTATACGGCTAAATTTTTGAAAAAGGAATTAGAAGCGTAAGATTTGCGACGATACCTTTGTCAAAGTTTTAAACTTTGACAAAGGTTGAAATCCAATGTCACTCTATGCAATTGTCATCCCAGAGAACGAAGGATGACAAAAATGAGGTTGTTTTTCGTGGATATTACCGTTTAGTAATAATCAAAGCATCTAAAAGTTCCGTAGGAACTACATATTGGTAGCAACGAATTAAATCCGTTGGAAATATAATTATACCACAACCAAGTTCCGTAGGAACGACATATTTTTCTGATTTCATTAATCATTTGATAATGAACAACAATCCAAAAATCTTCTGTTTTAAATGTTACATTTAAATTAATAAATGGACATTCTTGTGACAATTCTTAAAAAAAGCACTAATTTAGTACGCCCTTTTTGTCAAAGCTTATTTGATTTTGAAAGGTTAAGAGAAATTCTATGAATCTAAAAGAGAAATTCAGTAGCGTAGACCAATATTTTTCGCCAAAAATAATTGATGAAGTAAACGATCAATATATTAAAGTGGCTAAAATAAAAGGTCAGGAAGTTCCGTGGCATAATCACGAAAATGAAGATGAATTATTTTACATTGTTGATGGTGAACTTTTAATGGAAATTGAGAATGAACCCTCTTTTACTATGAAAAAAGGCGATTTATTTGTTGTAAAGAAAGGCGTAAATCACAGGGTTTCATCTATTGACGAATGTTTAATAATGCTGATTGAATCGAAAACTACTGAACATACCGGAAAAGTTAAAAGCAACATTACTAAATCAATTGAGGAACAAACGTATTAATTAAAAGACAATTCTTCTTTTTATAAAACAATGTTTCTATTGAAAACGAGTGCCCTAGCCCTGATGGGAGCGGCATCCTTTTGTGCCGGAGTTCGGCACAAAAGATATAGCGGACAGCAGGAATTAGCTCCTTACTTTCACTATAATTAAAATGACAACTAAAGAAATAAAAATATAAATAATTAAAATACCTAAAATGAGATTAGAAGATTTTGATAATGATGAGGATAAAGTAATTCAGGACCGTTTAAAGCAAAAAACGTGGAATGAAATCAGAACCAATGACAGCTGGGCGATTTTTAAAATCATGGCCGAATTTGTAAACGGTTACGAAAGCATGGGGCGTATTGGTCCTTGTGTTTCGATTTTTGGATCGGCGAGAACAAAACCGGAGGATAAATACTATTTATTGGCCGAAAAAATTGCTTATAAAATTAGTAAAGCCGGTTATGGCGTAATTACAGGCGGAGGGCCTGGAATTATGGAAGCCGGAAATAAAGGTGCACATTTAGGAGGCGGAACTTCGGTTGGTTTGAATATCGAACTGCCTTTTGAACAACACTTTAACCCTTATATTGACCACGATAAAAACCTGAATTTCGATTATTTCTTTGTGAGGAAAGTAATGTTCGTAAAATATTCGCAAGGTTTTGTGGTTATGCCGGGAGGTTTTGGAACTCTTGACGAAATGTTTGAGGCAATAACTTTAATTCAGACCAAGAAAATTGGAAAATTCCCAATTATATTAGTTGGTGTTGAATTTTGGTCTGGTTTGATTGATTGGGTAAAAACAGTTTTGGTTGAAAAAATGCAAACTGTAAGTCCTGATGATTTAAACTTATTTAAAATCGTAGACACTGAAGATGAAGTAGTTGATGTTCTGGATAAATTCTACAAGAAATACGATTTAAGTCCTAACTTCTAATTTTTAAATTATATAGTAACTTAAGTTAACCTAAGTTTAATAAATAGATATAAATTTGCCTGAATGAGCAAATAACGTTAAGTCTTACAAAAAATGAAAGCTGTTTTTTAAAACAGCTTTTTTTATGCTATTTTTACAAAAAACCAAAACAAGTTTATGCACGTAAATTTAAGTGATATCCTTTAATACCAAGTCATCATTGAAGCCATTTTATAGAAACATTTTAATTATTCTAGTTTTATTCAGTTCGATAAAACACTACGCGCAGCATCAATCTAAGATGGAAGTAGCTGTGAATCTTGAGCTTAAAACACTGAATGTAAAACAAGATATCACGTTTTATAACACTTCAAATGATTCTTTGAGTACTATTGTTTTGAATGACTGGAATAATGCTTTTTCTGACAAAAATACGCCTTTGGCTAAACGTTTTTCGGATGAATTTTACAGAGGTTTTCATTTAGCGAAGGCAGCCGAAAGAGGAAATACTACAATTTTAAATCTTTCTGATTCTAATAATTTGGCTTTTGAATGGGAAAGAACCGATAAAAACCCGGATTTTATTATCGTAAAACTGAAGCAAAAGTTACTTCCCGGCGAAAAAATTGAACTTCATCTTACTTACATTTCTAAAATTCCGAGTGATAAATTTACGCACTATGGTTTTGATCCAAATGGTGGAATGAGTTTAAAAAACTGGTTTTTAAGCCCTGCACGTTTTGAAAATCATAGTTTTGTAAAAAACAATAATTTTAATCTCGATGATATTGCCAATGCAGGTACAGATTATGAGATTGAAATAAAAATTCCGAGTCAATATTCGATTACTACTGATTTGAATTCGGTTTCAAAAGACAATTCGAACCTTTCTTATACTTCTTATCTTTTTTCGGGATTGAACAGAACTGATTTTAATTTTTTTATAGAAAGACAAAATACTTTTAGAAGTTATACCAATGACTCTTTAGAGATTCTTTCGGATTTAAAAAGTAAAAAAATCAGTGATATTCAAAAAGCAATTATCATCAATAGAGTGGTGACTTTTGCGAGTGCGTTTATTGGGAAATATCCACATCAAAAGATTACTGTTTCTCAGGCAGATTATGATCGAAATCCATTTTATGGACTCAATCAGTTACCATCATTTATTAGTCCGTTTCCGGATGATTTTATCTTCGAAATTACATTCCTAAAAACATTTCTGAATAATTACTTAAAAAATAGTCTGCGACTGGATCCGCGAAAAGACAATTGGGTTTATGACGGAATTCAGATCTATTCCATGATGAAATTTATGGAAGAACAGCATCTGGATCAAAAGATGTTAGGAAAACTTTCGGACATGAAGCTTTTTAAAAGTTATAATATTACCAACTTATCTTTTAATGAGCAATACAGCTATTATTATATGCTGATGGCCAGAAAAAATCTCGATCAGCCTCTTGGTGACCCAAAAAATACACTGATAAAATTTAATGAGCAAATTGCCAGTAAATATCGCGCAGGTTTAAGTTTAAGCTATCTGGATGATTATTTAAATAATGGTGTTGTTCCTGAAAGTGTTCAGGAATTTTATAATTTGAATAAAACGAAACAGACAAACCGATATGATTTTGAAGAAATACTACTCAAAAAGAGCCCTAAAAATATCGATTGGTTTTTTAAAACTATAATTGATTCCCGCGATATTATCGACTACAAATTCTCGAATGTTTCCAGAACAAAAGATAGTGTACAATTTTCTATAAAAAACAAAACCGGTATTTATGCCCCAATTCCTGTGTACGGAATCAAGAAAAATGAAGTTGTTTTTAAAGAATGGATTGAACCTAAAAATGAGGATACAACTTATACATTTGGACGAAAAAATGCAGATAAAATTGTAATTAATTATGACAATGAAGTTCCGGAGTACAACCAAAGAAATAACTGGAAATCATTAAAAAGTCTGGTGGTTACAAACCGTCCGATAAAATTTAATTTTGCCAAAGATCTGGAAGATCCGTATTACAATCAGATTTTATACATTCCAACGCTGACTTATAATTTATATGATGGTTTTATGCCGGGAATCCGTTTTCATAATAAAACAATACTCGACAAGCCTTTTAATTTTGATATTAATCCAACATATTCGATTAATACGGAAACTTTAACGGGTTCATCTGCTTTTTCATACAGTCAATATTATAGAAACAGCACACTTTATAATGTACGTTACTCTATCAGTCAGAATTATTTTCATTATGCTCCCGATGCTACTTATTTTAGATTGAATCCGATGGTTCAGTTTAGAATTCGGGAAGAAAATTTCAGGGACAACAGAAAACAATTGATTTTGTTGCGTCAGGTTATTGTAAATCGCGAAGCAAGTACTTATATAACAGACAATTCGAAACCAAACTATTCTATTTTCAATGCCCGATATTCGAACACAAAGACCGAATTAATCAATCATTTTAATTTTATGACTGATGTACAGTTTTCAAGTGATTTTGGAAAATTGGCAGCAGAAGTAGAATACAGAAGATTATTTGATAATAATCGAAAATTAAATTTGAGATTATACGCGGGAAGTTTTGTATACAACACAACCAATTCAGATTATTTTAGTTTTGGTTTGGATCGTCCAACTGATTATTTGTTTGATTATAATTTTTACGGAAGATCAGAAAGCACCGGTTTTTTTAGTCAGCAATATGTAATGGCAGAAGGTGGTTTTAAATCGAAAATAGAACCGCGATATGCCGATAAATGGATGACAACTTTAAATGCCAGTTACTCGATCTGGAACTGGATCGAAGTTTACGGAGATCTTGGTTTTATGAAAAACACACATGAAAATGAACGTTTTATATATGATAGCGGTATAAGATTGAATTTGGTAACCGATTATTTTGAAGTTTATTTTCCGGTTTACTCCAATAACGGCTGGGAGATTTCTCAGAACAAATACAATGAAAAAATTAGATTTGTGGTTACACTCTCTCCAAAAACATTAGTTACACTTTTTACCCGAAAATGGTTTTAATTCAATAAATTTTACACAAAAACATAAATTATTGTTATTAGAAGCAGAAAAAACTTAAATATTACACAAAAAATATACGTAGTTTTAGCAATTTAATTATAAATAATTAAATTATATTTATTTTAATGAATTATGATTATTGATACTTTTTAATTAATTTTGCTGCGTAACATGACCCATTTGAGATTATGATTAAAGAACACAACAATACTACACTTACTTTCGAAGATTTCAAAACAGAAGTAATGAAAGATTACAGAATTGCGGTTACAAGCCGTGAATGTAGTCTTTTAGGCCGTAAAGAAGTATTGACAGGAAAAGCCAAGTTTGGAATATTTGGTGACGGAAAAGAAGTGCCGCAGCTTGCTATGGCAAAAGCTTTTAAAAATGGAGATTTCCGTTCCGGATACTATCGCGACCAAACTTTTATGATGGCTATTGGCGAATTGACTCCAAAGCAATTTTTCGCAGGTTTATACGGTCACACCGATTTAGAATATGATCCAATGTCTGCCGGAAGGCAAATGGGCGGACACTTTGTAACGCACAGTTTGAACGAAGACGGTTCATGGAAAGATTTAACACAACAAAAAAATTCAAGCGCAGATATATCTCCTACAGCCGGACAAATGCCAAGATTATTGGGATTAGCACAGGCTTCAAAAATTTACAGAAATGTTGATGGTATTACTATTAAAGACAAATTTTCTGTAAACGGAAACGAAGTTGCCTGGGGAACTATCGGTAATGCAAGTACATCTGAAGGCCTGTTTTTTGAAACTATAAATGCTGCCGGAGTTTTACAGGTTCCGATGGTTATGAGTGTATGGGATGATGAATACGGAATTTCGGTTCATGCCAAACATCAAACTACTAAAGAAAATATATCTGAAATTTTAAAAGGATACCAACGCGACGAAGATGTGAAAGGGTATGAAATTTTTAGAGTTAAAGGATGGGATTATGCTGAACTGGTTTCGACTTACGAAAGAGCCGCAGCAGTTGCAAGAGAAGAACATGTTCCGGTTTTAATTCACGTTAATGAATTAACACAACCACAGGGTCACTCTACTTCTGGTTCTCACGAACGTTATAAAAATGGAGAAAGACTGGCTTGGGAAAGAGATTTTGACTGTATTCGCCAAATGCGTTTATGGATGATTGCCATTAATATTGCATCACCTGAAGAATTGACTGAAATTGATTTTGAAATCAAAAAAGAAATTCTTGAGGCTAAAAAAGAAGCGTGGAATTCTTTTATCAACCCTATTATTGAAGATCAAAAGAATCTTTTGGCTTTACTGGAGCAAATTGCTGAAGCAAGTATCAACCATAAAGAAAGAATTCAAAAATATATCTCCGAATTAAGCGCTATAAAATCGCCTTTGAAAAAAGAAATGCTTGCCATTGCAAGAAAGATTTTACGCTTTATTGAAGTTCCAAACAGTAAAGTTCTTTTATCAAACTGGATTACGAACTATATTGGAATAACACAGGGAAGATTCAGCAGTAATTTATATTCTGAATCTGACAAGAATGTGTTTTCTGTAGAAAAAGTGCTTCCTAAATATGCAGATGATGCAAAAGCAGACCTGGACGGAAGAATGATTTTACGTGATAACTTTGATGCTTTGTTTACTAAATATCCTGAAACTTTGATTTTTGGTGAAGATGTTGGAAACATTGGAGACGTAAATCAAGGCCTTGAAGGTATGCAGGAAAAATACGGAGAACTTCGAGTTGCCGATGTTGGTATTCGTGAAGCTACTATTATTGGTCAGGGAATTGGAATGGCTTTGAGAGGTTTACGTCCAATTGCCGAAATTCAGTATTTAGATTATTTATTGTATGCCATTCAAATCATGAGTGATGATTTGGCTACACTTCAATACAGAACTGTTGGAAAACAAAAAGCGCCATTAATTATCAGAACCCGCGGACACCGTTTAGAAGGTATCTGGCATTCTGGTTCTCCTATGGGGATGATTATTAACGCTATTCGCGGAATTCATGTTTTGGTTCCAAGAAATATGACGCAGGCAGCTGGTTTCTACAACGCGCTTTTAGAGTGTGATGAACCTGCTTTAGTAATTGAGTGCTTAAATGGTTATCGTTTAAAAGAAAAAACGCCTTTAAATTTTGGTGAATTCAAAACACCAATTGGTGTTGTTGAAACTTTAAAAGAAGGTTCTGATATTACTTTAGTTTCTTATGGATCTACTTTAAGATTGGTAGAACAAGCCGCAACTGAATTATTAGATTTAGGAATTGATTGCGAAGTAATTGACATTCAATCTTTACTTCCGTTTGATATTAATAAGGATATTGTAAAAAGTATTGCCAAAACAAATCGTCTTTTAGTAATCGACGAAGATGTTCCTGGTGGAGCTTCAGCTTATATCCTACAACAAATTCTGGAGGAACAAGACGCTTATAAATATCTTGACAGTAAACCACAAACACTTGCTGCAAAAGCCCACAGACCTGCTTACGGAACTGATGGCGATTATTTCTCTAAACCTTCTACAGAAGACATTTTCGAGAAAGTATACAGCATGATGAATGAAGCAAATCCTTCTAAATTTCCCGTTTTATACTAGGATTTAATTAGGTTTTCGATATAAAAAAAGCTTATAAACAATTGTTTATAAGCTTTTTTTATTTTGTTATTGCGTTGTGTTTGTCATTTCGACGGAGGAGAAATCACATCCGGAGAACGACGTACTCTGTGTATTCACTTTATGTGATTTCTCCTCCGTCGAAATGACACGAAATACGTATAAATTAAACTAAAAAATCCGTCAAAATCAGCGTCTTCGCGTTAGCGAATCACCGTCATCCGCGTACCATCTCGCAATTTATTTAGATGCCAAAATAGCTCTCGCCTTTTCTAAATCCTCAGCCGTATCAATTCCAATACCAACATGGGTGGTCTCCACCATTTTAATACGTTTTCCAAATTCTAAATAACGAAGCTGTTCCAGTTTTTCAGAAGCTTCTAAAGATTTCATCGGTAAACTATAAAAATCTAACAAAGCTTGTTTTCTAAAAGCATAAATACCAATATGCTGAAAATAACGAACTCCAACATCTTTGTCTCTCGGATATGGAATTACTGAACGTGAAAAATACAACGCAAACTGCGATTGATCTACCACTACTTTTACATTATTTGGATTATTGATTTCGTCTTCATTCGTGATTTCACGCATTAACGAAGCCAAATCAATTTTGCGTTCTTCATCATTTTTAAAAACAGATAAAACCTGTTCCAGAGGTCCCGCTTCTGTAAAAGGTTCATCACCTTGTACATTTACCACAATATCAACATCAAGATTTGCAACGGCTTCTGCAATTCGGTCGCTTCCAGATTCGTGTTCTTTGATGCTCATAATGGCTTTTCCACCATGAGAAACGATCTCATCATAAATTAAATCTGAATCTGTTACAACAAATACATCATCAAACAAATTTGTAGCTACAGAAGCTTCGTAAGTTCTTAAAATTACCGTTTTACCTCCCAGATCCTGCATTAACTTTGCGGGAAAGCGTGTTGATGCATATCGTGCCGGAATTACAGCTATTATTTTCATTCTACTATTTTTAAATTTATTTTCTTCTTTGTGAATCTTTGTGAAAATCTTCCTGCAACTTTGCGTAACAATTTTACCACAGAGATTCGCAAAGGTTTTCACAGAGATTCACAAAGTATTTTTTTACATTATTTTCATTGAAGTCATACTCAACGAACCAGCCAGTAATTTATCATTGAACAAACTCAATTCTTCTGATTTGTCTTTTAAGCCTAAAGTATACAACAAAGGCAAATAATGATCTGGAGTTGGAATCGCAACCTGAACGGCTTTACTCATTTTTTCGAAATCTATTAAAGGCTGAAAGTTTCCATCTAATAAATAATTATTCACGGTTTCACGTGCTTCGATTGCCCAATCATAACCATAATTATCTTTATCAAAATTTCTAAAATCTACCAAACGAAGATTATGTACAATATTTCCGCTTCCGATAATTAAAACTCCTTTATGACGTAAAGATTGTAACTTCTGAGCCAACTCAAAATGATATTGCCCCGATTTGGTGTAATCTATACTCAACTGAATTACAGGAACATTTGCCTCAGGATATAAATGTTTGATAACGCTCCACGCACCATGATCTAAACCCCAGTGTTCGTCTAAATCGACATTGACCGGTTCTAATATTTTTTTAGTTTCTACAGCCAGTTCAGGGCTTCCTTTTGCAGGATATTGTACATCAAAAAGCGCTTGCGGAAATCCTCCAAAATCATGAATTGTTCTTGGCATTTGCATTGAAGTTACTTTGGTTCCGTTGGTAAACCAATGCGCCGAAACACACAAAATGGCATTTGGCTGCGGCAATGTTTTTGCCAGATTACGAAAACCCGCCACAAACTGATTTTCTTCAATCGCATTCATTGGGCTGCCATGTCCTAAAAACAAAACCGGCATTTTATCTGTATTCGAAAACGTCGATGAAATCGAATGTAAGTCGTTTAGTGTTGTCATTTGCTAAAGTTTTTTTTCGCCACGAATTCACGAATTATTCAAATAAAATTCGTGAATTCGTGGCGGAAAATTTATTCCTCAAAACTCTCATCTTTAAATCCTATCAAATATAATTTATTTTTGGCGCGCGTCATAGCGGTATAAAGCCATCTTATATAATCGCGATCGATTCCGTTTGGTAAATACGGCTGCTCGATAAAAACCGTATCCCATTGTCCCCCTTGCGATTTATGGCACGTTATGGCGTAGGAGAATTTTACCTGCAAACCATTAAAATATTCGTTTTCTTTTACTTTCTGGAATTTCTTGTATTTCGTACTTTCATCTTCATAATCTTTCATCACTTCTTCATACAAACGATTTGATTCTTCGTAGGTTAATGATGGAGATTCACTTTTAATCGTATCCAAAAGCAAAACCGTTTCAAAAGGTTTTTGATCCGGATAATCGACCATTCTGATTTTTACTCTGGCAAAATTAAATCCGTATAATTCCTTGATACCGAAGAGTTCCAACACTTCGATAATATCTCCGTTGGCAATAAATCCGGCTTCATCTGTTTCTTTTAACCAGAAATAATTATTCTTTACTACCATTAAAAAATCGCCTACCGAAAGTTCGCTTTCTTTAAACAAAATTCGGGTTCTGATTTGTTCATTATACTGATTGGCTCGTTTATTTGAGCGAACAATAAAAGCAGTATCTTCAATACTATAATTGCTGTACGCGGTATTTATAGCATCCTGAATATCATATCCATCGGTTAAACGAACAATATCTTTGAATTTTTTCACATTGAATTTAAACTCTGTAATAAAACTTTCTTTCAGCAATTCACGCAATTCCGTCGCATTAAATAAAATTCCGGAACTTTCTTCCTGACGCATAACTTCATCAAGTTCTATATGTTCGATTTCTTTATCATAATGAACGCCCAAAGTTTGTACATCAAGCGCCGGACTAATATCTAAATTCACAGGAGGTAACTGCGCCGTATCTCCCAAAAGAATCATTTTGCAATTGGTTCCTGAATAGACATAATTAATCAAATCATCCAAAAGCGAACCGCTGTCTAAAGTACTGTCTGAAATCATCGAAGCCTCATCGACAATAAAAATCGTGTTTTTATGCTTGTTGACTTGTTTGGTAAAAGCCACTCCTCCACCCGACGATTTTTTAGGAAAATAAATTTTTTTATGAATCGTAAATGCAGGCGTATTCGAATAATTGGCAATGACTTTTGCAGCTCGTCCGGTTGGTGCAAGCAAAACAAATTTTTTATTGATATCGCCAAGATTATTTACAATAGTCGAAATCACAGTTGTTTTTCCCGTTCCGGCATATCCTTTCAATACAAAAATGGTATCGTTATGCGTATCGGTTAAGAAAATAGCGATTTTTTGAAAAAAAATATCCTGCTTGTAAGTTGGTGCAAATGGAAATCTTTTTTGTAAAACGCCGTAAAACAATGATGAATTCATAGGGAAAAATTGAAATACAAAGTACGGTTTTTTAAATGGCAAATGCCAATTTCAAAAATCAATAAATTTTTTACCATATAAGTTATATAAGTTCATTTAATTTCTCGCTATGTCTTCTTAAATCTCTTTTTAATGATAAGCTTTACTGCGCAACTCTACTTAATTGAACTTATATAGCTTATATGGCGGAAAAAATCTTAACATTGGCTTAAACTGCATATTAAAATGATTTTTGAAATTGCAATTATTATTGTTGCTTTTTAATTTGTAAGTTTGTCTTCGAATTAAATTCTTTCTTGACTCTAAAGCAGGTAACGAATTGTAAATCAAGTTATGTCTTTACAAAATACTAATATTACATCAAAAAAATACAAAAAACTTTCGATTCAGGTATCCCTGACCGGATTTTCATTTTGTTGTTTTGATACACTCAATAATACGATTACATCTTTTAATGAAGTTAGTTTCGATCCTTCACAGAAAATAGCTAAAATAGAAGATTTATATCACGATAATTTTAAAAAATTTGCTGAATTAAAGGATACTTACGACGAAATTATAGTTATTCACAATAACAATCTTTCAACTTTTGTGCCTTCAGCTCTTTTTGACGAACATTATCTGGGAAGTTATTTACAATATACAACCAAAGTTTTTGAAACTGATTTCTTTACATACGATCAAATTTCAAAGTACGAAATGAATTCTGTTTACATACCCTATGTAAACATCAATAATTTCCTGATTGATCAGGTTGGTTCGTTTGATTATAAACATGCCAATAGTATTTTGATCGAGAAAGTTTTAGAAGCGTCAAAAAATAATGATGAAAAAAAAATGATTGTCAATTTTAATGTTGGTCATTTTGAAATTATCGTGGTTCAAAATCAAAAGCTATTATTATTTAATTCGTTTGAATATCAAACCCCAACCGATTTTATTTATTATTTGCTTTTTACTGCCGAACAATTGAGTTTAAACCCGGAAAGTTTTCCACTTGAATTATTGGGGACAATCGAAAAAAATGATGCTTATTACGCTGTCGCATACAAATACATTCGTAACATTTCATTCTTGGATGTAAGCACATTACAAGAAAAAAATAACTTTTCAACTGCTCAGAATCAAAAACATTATATCTTATTTCAATCATGAGAATCATTTCAGGAAAATACAAAGGGCGCCGCATTTTCCCACCAAAAAATCTTCCTGTAAGACCTACGACTGACATGAGTAAAGAAGCATTATTTAATGTTTTAAATAATCATTTTAGTTTTGACGGCTTAAAGATTTTAGATTTATTTTCGGGAACCGGCAATATTAGTTTTGAATTCGCTTCACGCGGAAGTGCACCAATTACGTCTGTTGATGGCGATTTTGGGTGTGTAAAGTTTATCAAGCAGGTTTCATCAGAATATGATTTTGATATTGCAGCAACCAAAAGTGATGTCTATAAATTTTTGGAAAACTGCAAAACATCGTACGACATTATTTTTGCCGATCCGCCTTACGGTTTAGATCAGGCTGCTTTTGAAAAAATTGTTTTAACTGTTTTCGAAAGAGATTTGCTTCACGACGACGGAATGATGATTATCGAACATTCTAAATACACCAAAATGGAGCATTTAAGTAATTTCTCTTTTCAGAAAAGTTACGGTGGTTCGTTTTTTAGTTTCTTCGAATTAAATTCTACAGATGATGATGAAGAGCTTCCTGACGATTCGCCTCTAAAAATAGTAGACGAAGACGAAGGATAATTTCTTAAGATTACATACTGGTAAAAATCAATTTATTTGACCTTTTTTTGTCCCGTAGGGAATGTCATTAAGTTAAGTTTTTTAAAAATAAAATTATTGCAAATAAAACCCGTTTTTATCCGCGTTTTTACGAAGTAAATCTGTTTCATCCGCGTCGAAATTAGACACTGATTTTACTGATTCGCTAAAGCGAAAACGCTGATAAAAACAGATTTTTCTAATTACTTTCTTGATTAATTGTTAGGTAATTTTATAGATTTACTCTTAACTTAATGACATTGCCCGTAGGAACACTTATTAAGTAGCAACTTGAATTAATTGACTCTATTCTGATTTTCGTCGTTGTTTCTCTCTCTAAATTCTGTTTCTTTTACTTTTCCAAAAGAATATTTTATCGCTATAGAAATCAAATGATTATCAACAACATATCGTGCTTTAGAATTAATAGTATTGATCGTGAATTCTTCTGTTTCGATATTATTTTTAAAAATGTTATTACAGCTTAAAGTACAATTCCATTTTTTGTAGAATGTTTTTGAAACCGCCATATCTAGTATAAATCTGGGATTTGTGGTAAAAACGCCTGTATATTGTTTTGTTAATCCCCAGAAATTTAAAACTAAAGAATAGTCTTTTGGAAGTTTAAATTCGTTATTTGAAGTATAATAAAAATAAGGTTTTGAAGCCATAAATGCTGCCGAATGATCTTCAATCTTTTCTAAAATAAAAATCAAAGAATTGGTTGTTGTCCAGAATTTGTATGTGAATGGCAATGTAAAATCAGCTGTAAATGCAGAACTTTTATCAAAATTAATATCTTTAAAAGTCATTATATTATTTTGATCATCGAATGAAAAACTATTGTAAACAGGGTCTTTAGCGTTAGTATAACTCAATTTAACCGATTTATCGTGATATTGAAAAGTGGTCGAGATTTCGTTAATAATTGTTGGTCCCAAATTAATATTTCTGGTATATAAAAAATACGGATTTATATAAGTTGATCCCTGACTTAGAGACGAATAATTAGGTCTTGAAATGCTTCTGGCATAGTTTACAGAAATGCTTTTAACACTGTCAATCGGAAAAGTAAACTGTGCTTTCGGGAAAAAATTAGTGTATTTTTTATCCAATAATGGCAATTCATCTGCTCTGAATTTTCCCTTTACAGTGGAGTTTTCAACCTAAAATCAAGAGAGAAATCGACTTTTTTAATTTTTCCTGACAATTGTGTATATCCGGATAAATTTTCTTCTTTAAAATCATAATAACTCCATTCATTCTGATTGTTTTCGGTATAAAAAATAGCCACATCAGATTTAGAATCTGCGGATGAATACAATCCTCCTATTTCAAATTTAATTTCATTTTTAAGCTTTTTCTCGATATCAATTCTTCCAGAGAAATAATTAATCTGAAATTTTTGATCTCTGATTTGATCTAATTCAAATTGGGTATCATTAAAATTATTATTTACTTCGGTAAACAATCCCTGATCGAAATTAGAATATTGAAAACCCGTAAAAATCTGTGTGTCAATTGATTTTATTTTCTTTTGATAATTAAAAAAGGAGTTTACAAAATTCTTTTTGCTGTCATTATCCGTAAAAGTCACCACGTTATTTACAACCTCTTTATTCTTATTATCGGTTATGGTATTAATGGGAAAAGTATCAGATTGTAACTTACTATTGATGCTAAACGAAAAATAATCGTCTTCATTTATTTTGTAAAACAAGCCGGCACCAAAAACATATTGATTTCTTTTTGTAGTGGCCGTTACATCATATTTAGAAGCAATTTCTGCCGCTGGGATTTGATAATCAATACTATGACCTTCCCACGGATTTAATCTATTATAATTGAAATTAGCCTTCAACTCCAGTTTATTCTTTTTGAAGTTAGAATTAAGACCAAGATAATTGTTGAAGTTTTTTTTGAACGACGCTACTTCAGAAATCTCTGTTCTAAAGCTGTCTTTTTTACTAAATTTCCTTGTAATCAAAATTACTGCACGACCTTCTGCTTCGTATTTAGAAGATGGATTCTGAATGATTTCGATGGTTTTAATATCGGCGACAGCCAAAGCATTCAAATCGTTTATCCCAACTTTTTGATTGTCAATATAAATCAACGGATTTCCTTTTCCAACAACTGTAATACTTTCCTGGTCAGAACTTACCTGAACCGTTGGTAATTTTGCCAGTAAATCAACTGCATTAGGAATTGAATTGTAAATTGAATTGGCAACATCTACTTTAATATTTCCGTTTGTGTTCGTAAAGGTTTTTTTATTCTGAGTAATGACAACTTCGTTTAGTTTATTCGAAATACTATCTTTTGGGGTCTCATTTTGCGCATTTGCAGCTATAGAAAGCAAAATAAATAATAAGATCAGAAAAAGTTTTAAAGGCAAATAAAGATTCATTTTTAGAAAGATTTTGGTTTGATTTGATGCAAAAGTGCTTCTAAAAAAAGGTTGCGAAAGTTAATTGAAGGTTAATGGGCGGTTAATACGAAAAGTGTATCATAAAAGCTTTATTTTTGAATCGAAATTGCCCACAGATTTTACGGATTAAACTGGTTTGCACAGATTCAATTATTGTAGAAATCTGCTTAAATCATTTTTAAATCTGCGTGAAAAAAATCAGTGTCAACCTGTTTAATCCGCATCATCCGCGTGCCATAAAAACTAATGAAACAAAGAATCAATTTATTAATCGCTTTTTCTGTAATAGCTTTAATCGTTTTGTCGACGGTGCAATGCTATTTGGTAAAAACAACTTACGATTATAAAGTAGCACAGTTTCATACTGAAATTAAAAACGAAATTGGTCAAATTTCTAATAATTACAGTGATATCGATTCGGTTATTGTTTCCAAAAAAGAAGCACTTTACAAACAATTATCGGAGAATTATATTCAGGGGAAAAAGACGAAAATTGATCTTAAAAACAGTGTTCTCCAAAATGCATTCAGAGATATTTTAACACAGAAAATTCAACGTAAATTCGAAAGAGATTTGCCAAATCTTAAAATAGATTTTGCTATTATTCTGAACAAATTTATTCTGTATCAAAACACAAAAAAAGCAGATACAATTTTCTCTGAAAAACCTTTTATAGCGAATAAATTATACGGAAATCTGGCTTCTTTAAACCATGCTTTTCTGGTTCGGAGTTATGTTGGAACCACAAACGGAAATTTTGAAAATCAAGACTATAAGTTATTGACAGAAGATTCAATGTACATTTCTGTTGTCGATTGGGAAATGATTATTTTAAAACGAATGACTTTCATTCTCGTTTTATCTTTATTTTCGATTTTAACCCTCATCACGCTTTTTGTAATTGCCTTAAAAGCTTTAATAAAACAGAAAAAAGTAAGCGATGTTAAAACTGATTTTATCAATAATATCACGCATGAACTCAAAACGCCTTTGGCTACTTTAGGTATTTCTACTAAAATTTTAGAACAGAAAAACATCCGTGAAAACGATGAAAATTTCAATGCTATTGTCAATACTATTTCGCGTCAAAATAATCGTTTGCAAAGCCTGATCGATCAGGTTATGGCAAATTCACTGGCAGAAAATGAAATCGAATTGCAAAAAGAAAAAATAAATACAGAAGCTTTTCTACTTTCAATTATTGAAGATTTTAAAATTGGAAACCCGAAAATTAATCTTGAAACTGATTTTCAAACTGAAAAAACAATTCTGGTTTTGGATAAATTCCATCTGACAACCGCTTTTTTAAATGTTTTGGAAAATGCTGTAAAATATGGTTCAAATACGATTACGATAAAGACAAAAATAGTTCAAAATCAATTTTCGGTTAGTATTCAAGATGACGGAATCGGGATTGAAAAGAACAAACAATCACTTCTTTTTGAAAAATTTTACCGCGTAGAGCAAGGAAATCTTCATAATACAAAAGGCTTAGGTTTAGGATTGTATTATGTCGATCAAATTATAAAAGCGCATCAGGGCACTGTTAATGTTGTGAGTGATTTAGGAAAAGGAACTCAGTTTACTATTTTATTAAAAGTTTAATTACCTTATTTTGAAAAAATTACTTTTAGCCGAAGACGATTTTGATTTTGCTGCAATTTTAAAACAATATTTAGAACTGCATCAATTTGAAGTAATCTGGGCAGAAAATGGAGAAATAGCTTTAGACTATTTTAAAAACCAGACTTTTGATATTTGTGTTTTTGATGTCATGATGCCAAAAATGGATGGATTTTCATTGGCCGAAAAAATAATTACAATCAATCCTGAGATTCCCTTTATTTTTCTAACTGCAAGAAAGTTAAAAGAAGACAAAATCATTGGATTAAAACTGGGTGCAGACGACTATATCGTAAAACCTTTTGAAGTAGACGAACTGATTTTGCGTTTGCAGAATATTTTAAAGAGAATCGAACAAAAAAGAAGCCTGGACGGAAATAATATTATTGAAATTGGTTCTTATATTTTTGATAATGAAAGATTAACTCTAAATAATAAAAATCATGTCCAGCAGCTCACAGAAATGGAAGCTTCTCTTATTGAATATTTATATCTGAACCATAACCAGTTATTAAAAAGAGATCAAATTTTAATATCTGTCTGGAAAAAAGACGATTATTTCTCCGGGCGAAGTATGGATGTTTTTATCAGCAGGCTTAGAAAATATTTTAATTCAGATCCAAAAATCAAGATTGAAAGTGTTCGTAATATCGGGTTGGAATTTAAAATAGCAAAATCTTAAAATTCTTTTACTGCAAATCATATAAGTTTCGTAAACAATTGTATAACAGCTTTCAGTTAATAATAAAATACATTTGATATGAAAACTTAAAAACACAAATCATGAACCTTAAAAGATTTTTTGGAGGATTACTTACTATTCTGGGAATAGTTGGTCTTATCTATACTGCAGTTATTTTTGCAGGAACTTCCGGCGAAACAAGAGATATTAAATCACTAATTATTTACGGAATATTAGGAATCGTTTTTTTCATGTCGGGCATCAGTTTAGTTCGAACTACAAAAGACGAATCATAGTTAAACCAAAGCGTTTGCTATCTTTTCATAAAGAGGTGTTTTTACTTTATACTTTAAACCCTCTTTCACAATAAATTGTGTTAGCGACATAGCTTCTGTTTTGTTACCGGCAGCTAAATCCCTATGCATCGATGAAGTCGCTTCTTTAGGCGATTTTTCGAGTTTTACAATAGTCTGATTTACGATATCTTCGGGTAATTGCAATCCTTTTGCTTTGGCAACAGCCTCAATTTCATGTAGCAATGCCACATAAACTGCTTTAGATTCTTTATTACTTAAAATTTCACCAATATTTTGATTGAGATAAGAAGTTACAGAAGCCAATGCCGAAATAAAAATAAACTTCTCCCAAACCGTTTCTTCTATATTTTGAACCTGATAACTTTCTATTTTAGCCTTTTCAAAAATACTTTGCAATTGATCTAATTTATCTTTTGAAGCCGTTTTTGAACCAAAAAATAGTTTTTCATAAAAGCCAATTTTTCTAATAGTCCCAGGCGAAAAAATCATCGAAATGATATAAACACAACCTTGTAAAATATCATTTTCGGGGAATATTTTCTGAATGCGTTCCGGTGCGTCAACGCCATTGTACAAAGGAAGAATTACAGTTTTTGGAACAATACATTCTTTTATTGAAAGTAAACTTTCTTTAATATCATAAGTTTTTGTAGCACAAATTAAATAATCTAAAATTCCAATTTCATCGGGATTATTCGAAACTAATTTTGGATGTACAATCGTTTCAGTATTATCAGTTACAATTTTGAGCCCGTTTTCGGCAATTGCTTTTTGAGTTTCGCCACGAGCGATAAAAATAATTTCTATTTCTTCAGATTTAAAATAGGCTTTTGCCAAAAGTCCGCCAAAATAACCACCTACACCACCAAGTCCTAAAATTCCAATTCTTATCATAATAAATTCCAATTAAAAAATTCTAAATTTCAATAAACATCAAACAGTGACCGAACCGTTTTTCATCCTGAGCGGAGTCGAAGGAACGCAAGTAACTCCGTAATGAGAATTCCAATCTTTGTAGAGTTTCTCACGGAGATTTCTCGTTCCTCGAAATGACAAAAAAATGCGGTGATTGCTTAAAATAAACACAACCACTAAAAAAATCCGTTTAAATCCGCGCTTTCGCGAAAGCGAATCCGTCTCATCCGCGTGCCATTCACGGCAAAGCAATTATTCCTCCAAAACAGGCTCCAGATTTAACTCTGTAAAATCATGCTCTGTTTTCGAAATTATAATCGTTGCCACAGTATTTCCAATCAAATTTGTAATCGCTCTTGCTTCGCTCATAAATTTATCTACTCCTAATAAAAAAGCCAAACCTTCGACGGGAATTTTATGCAAAGCTGTTAAAGTCGACGCCAGAACAATAAAACCGCTTCCGGTAACGCCAGCTGCGCCTTTTGAAGTAATCATCAAAATTCCGATTACGGTTAAAATCTCAAAAAAACTCAAATGTACATCATACAATTGTGCAAGAAATATAACTGACATCGACAAATAAATTGAAGTTCCGTCGAGATTAAACGAATATCCTGTCGGGATTACCAAACCTACTACAGATTTACTACAGCCCATTTGTTCTAATTTAACCATAATACTTGGTAGTGCTGCTTCTGAAGATGATGTACCGAGAACTAATAAAAGTTCTTCTTTAATGTATTTTAAAATCGAAAGAATATTGATTTTATAGTATCTCAGAATACTTCCTAAAATAAAAAACACAAACAAAGCCATTGTCAGATAAACGCAAAGCATCAATTTACCAAGCGGAATCAAAGTTTCTAATCCGAATTTACCTATTGTATACGCCATTCCGCCAAAAGCCCCAAGCGGAGCGAGATACATAACATATTTTAATCCTGTAAAAACAACTTTTGAAAAGCGTTCTAAAACCAAAATTGTTTGTTCTCTTTTTTGATAAAAATTCAATGCAATACCACAAACGATGGCAGCCAAAAGAACCTGCAAGGTAAAATTTGAGAGAAAAAATTGCAGCCACGAAAAATTCTCGGCAGCATGATTGGTATACTTACTCGGATCTTGTAAAGTTAATCCTGATTTGTCAATTTTTCCGGGTTGAAAAAAATAGGCAACGCTTACTCCAATTGCCAGAGCAACTGTCGAAACGACTTCAAAATACGCCAAAGCTTTTACGCCAATTCGCCCCACTTTTTTAAGATTTCCCATTCCGGAAATTCCCAAAACAATGGTTAAAAATATAATAGGACCAATAAATAATTTGATAATATCGACAAAAGTTTTTCCGACAATTTCCATTTTTACGCCATTTTGAGGCGAAAAATGTCCAAGCAAAATACCTGCAATTATGGCGATTAAAACCCAAAAAGTAAGATTGGTAATTACTGCCCTGAAAGTACTTTTCTTTGGTTTACCGGCAGTATTTGGAGTAGTTATATTCATGAAGATAAGTTAGTATTCACAAATATATAAAAAATGCAGACCTATAAGCCGGATTCTGTCCCTGATAAATCAGAGCCTTATCATTTATCTAGATTCCGAATTACTTCGGAACTCAAGCTACCTACCCTTCAACAACGGACGAGAAGCCCTTAAATGCTGATATACTTGGTATTTCACCGCATAGAGTTTACCTGGTTTCACTACAGCATTACCTGTACATACTTTCTGTTGCACTTGTCCTTGCGTTATTGCTAACACCGACGGGTGTTACCCGCTATGCTTCTCTGTGGTGTCCGGACTTTCCTCCCTCCGCAAAAGCGAACGACGATAAGGCGGTCTGCGGCGCAAAAGTAGCGATTTATAAGCGAAGAAACGGGGTTCTAAATTTAAGATTTTTATAAAATTTTGATAACGTTTTAATTTTAAATTGGTTACCTTTAAAATCCTTAATTTTTAAATTCATTTATTATGGCTAAAATGTATCATTACGCAACTGTCTCAAAGGCTTTAGATCAATTGAATGAAAAAGGATTTACATGTGATTTTAATCTGAACTCAAATTCAGACATGATTAAAAAAAATCCCGAAAAATTTGAAATTGTTCATGTGTATCGATACGAAGGGGAGTCGGACCCGGGCGATGAGGCAGTTGTATACGGAATTAGATCAACATCAGGGAAAAAAGGTGTTTATGTAGCAGGTTTCTCCGCAGGCTCTGATCTGGAAACTTCTAAGTTTTTATTCGATTTGAGTATTAGGGGGAGGTGATTTTTTAAATTATTCTTAAAGTTTGTCATTTCGACAAAGGAGAAATCGCATTTGCTGAAGCCACACAGTACGTTGCTTTCTGGATGTGATTTCTCCTTCGTCGAAATGACAAAAAAATGAAATCCGCCAAAATCCGCGTCATCCGCGTTCCTTTTTTAAGCAAAAAAGTCCATCATAAAAATGACAGACTTTTCAACTCAACACGCAAAATAAATTACGCAGTTGGTATTTTTAATTTCCAACCCGGCTGAATAACATCAGGGTTTTTAATAATATCTTTATTGGCTTCGTAAATAGTTTGCCAGGAAACGCCGTGAGCTTTTCCTATTTTCGAAAGAGAATCTCCGCTTACAACGGTATAATCTGTTGTTGTTCCTTCAGTAACTTCAATATTCATAACCAAATCACCAGCTCTAAAATCAGGATCAATTTTTCCGTAAGCACTCCAAAGTTTTTCTTTGTCATCTGCAGATTTTGCTGTACCATCAATGTACAAAACATTATCCTGATCTCTTACCTGCAAATTTGAAACTCCTAAATTAGTCGCCAAATCTGTTAACTCTTTGTATTTATCTTGTAAACTCATGGCTTCTTATTTAATAATTAACTTGTTATCTACTTTTTTTGGTTTCAATTCCTGAACGCTTTTGATTAGGTTTGGCAATTGACTTCTTTTAATTTCTCCTGTAAGCGTTACTACACCGCCCACAACAGTTGCGCTAACACCATTGTAAGATTCGATAACTTTATGTAATGATTTATCCAATTCAGTATCCGGACTAATGATAACAGCTTCAGCAGCAGTTTCTTCAGGAGCTACAATCTGGCAGTTGTTCACTACAGATTTTACACCTTTAATTTCTTTTATAGAATTTGCAACCTCTTGTTTGAATGCATCATCTTTACAAATGCCCGAAATTGTAGCAACACCTTTCTCTACAGTAACTTGTACTTCTGGTCTGTCACTCAATTTTGCACTGATTTCTTTTTGAATGTCTGCATCTTTAGGCCCACAAGCTACTAATGAAACAGCAAGACCCATTCCTAATAAAACTGATTTAATCTTCATAATCGATATTTTTTAATTATTTACTAATAAAGTTAAACGAATTAAAATACCAAATATTACATAATAATCTTACAATTTTATATTTTTTCTATGAGATTTAAATAGTGATATAATTTCCAAATTCAGATTTAAAAGAAACCTCCTTTTACAAACAAAAAACATCTACCTAAAATCAGTATGCATATGTGGATTTGGTCCCGCGACCGGTGGAACCGATATTTAGATTAGAGCATATTCTCGATCAGATTGTGTTCCCGAAATCTAATTATGGTCCACAATTTTTAGTTTTTGTCCTGTGGTTTCGTCGATTCCTATAATTGGGTTAGGAGTTTTCATTTTTGAGTAATGATATTAAATTGAATTTGCATTGCCTTTAAAGTATCAAATTTTTTGTCTTCATTAATATGAAACAAAACTTTATCATTCTTAATCAGCATCTTTCCCGAATTGATGTATTTTTCCATCTCATCTCTTTCTTCTTTAATCTCATTCGGTTCCTTTTTAATTATAATCGTATCGCCTGAAATATAGTATTGCTTAAAAATTATATGATCTACTCCATTATCTCCAACATAAAGCATGATATTGGTATTGTCTCTCAAAGTAATTTCACACACTTCAGTTGCACTAAAATATCTTGCTGATAAAAGTTCCTTATTCCTTGCCTCTACATTTCTTTTTACTGTTTCCGGATCCTTATGACCTACAAAATCAAGATTCATAAAGTAGAATATAATAGTTCCGAAAAAGAGGATAAAAATTCCAATTAAGATTGTCGCCGCAACTATTATTTTTTTCTTTTTCATTAAATTAATTTATTATTGATTTAGATTCTACATACAAACTGGATTCGCATTTACTCTAATCTTTCATTTTATTAAAATTTCGACTTTATTTTATTCCAAAAAGAATTACTGCCTTTTATCTTTTCATTTTCATTTTCATCATCATCTTTGGTCAGGTCAAAACTTAACGATACTACTTCTCCGTCAATATACTCAACATGATCTGCCATTTCAGCTCCTGCATTTAAAAACTCCTGTGTGAGGTTTTCAGATGATTCTCTTAATCCTTCCCAATGTTCAGAATCAAAAACTAAATCTTTGGCTTCTGATAAATTTATATTTAGGTTTCTGTTCAAAAAAAGAATTGTTTCCATTGGAGAACTTCCTAATATTTTTAAATCATTTATAAAATTTGAAGTATTAGAATGATACAATTTTAATGTTCCTTCTATAATCTTGTCTTTGAGGTATTTTTTAGAAGTTTCTTCCGCTTTATTTCTTGCTGTTTTGCCTCCAATACATCTTTCTTCATATTCATTTGAGCTGTCAATTTGTTTTTCTTCATTCAGCATATCATAAACACACCACCACCAATTGTCTTCTTCGTCCATCAACTCGGCACGAAGCATTAATCCAGCCCATTTGGCAAGACAATCATCATCTAAATCACCTTCCCAAATAATTGGTGCATAAAAATTTCTTTCTTGTAAATATGATGTCATAAATTTTAATAAATTATAGAATTTGTGTTCTACTTTATTGTTTCAATAGTTATGGATTCTAAATTCAAAATAATTCTTCTAATACTGAGACAGGAATTTTTATATTGCTAAACTAATCTTTTTCATCATAAAATAGTAAAGAAAAAATATATACAATTACAAAATGAAAAATAACTATTATTGTACTAAAATCTTTCTTATGAAATTAAAATACATTTTAGTTTTAGTATTTATTTGTTTTTATAATTATTCGTTTTCATGTGAATGTAGACCGTTGAATAAAGAAACTATGGTTACTGAAGGCTTAAAAAACTCCGACTTAGTTTTTTTTGGAGAAGTAATAAAATTCAATTCAACAAAAGGAACTTACACTTTTAAAATTATAGAATTATTTAAAGGAAAAATTAATTCTAAAATCATTAATGGAAAAGCGTACACTAGTTGTTCTATTTCACCAAATACTAAAGGTCTTTGGATTGTTTTTACAAATTTTAAGGAGAACAATACAATTGACATAAGTGATTGCTCACCAAGTATAGGATTAGATTCAAATCAAGGTTTGCTTCTTCCCCGAATCCCGGAAAAATACTTTAGTATAAAAGATCAGGAAATGAGATCTCTAAAAATAAACATTTTTGCTTTAGAGTATGAAAAACAAAATTTGATTTATTGGATTCGTCAATTAGAACAATTAAGAGCTTATAAAACTTCGCAAATAATAGCGCTTAAAAAAGAAGAAACAGAACTAAAAATCAAAACATACAGAAGTTATATTGTCATTTCTTTAATAGCAAATATCATATTATTTCTGATTTTAATTTTTGTTCTTCTAAAAAGAAAGAAACAATAAAGTTACTTTTCAATACACTTATACAAATGAAGCACAATCCCATTACTATAACTCTCCGATTTTTCTAATTCAAACTTAGATTTTTACCAAAAATGGGTAAACCATTTCCAATCGCTACAGGATGAACAAACAAATGTAATTCGTCTATCAAATTTTGTTCTATTAAAGACAAAACAAATCTTGCACCGCCATAAACCATTATATCTTTTCCGGGTTCAGCTTTTAATTGTGATATCGCTTTTTTTAAATTGCCTTTTTCGATGGAAGTATTTTCGCCTTCAAAACTTTTTAATGTTTTACTGAAAATGATTTTTGGGGTTTTTACAAACAAATTGGCGTAGGCAACTTCTTCATTTTTACTTTTACTTTTAGCAACGCTTTCCCAATACGGAATTCCTTCTGTTGCCATTACGCGTCCCAGAATTATAATGTCGATACTATTTGTAAGCTCATGCAAATATTGTATTTGTTTTTCGTCGACTTCGGGCAGCATCCAGTTTAATTCACCTTTACTATCTCCAACAAATCCGTCAAGAGTCATGTTCATTTGTAATTTTAACTTTCTCATAAAATAAGTTTTGAGGATAAATCCAAAATTAGCTATTCTTAAAAATACCATTTTTTACAGGAAATAACCCCTAATTTTTCTTAATTTTTTAAAGGTTCAATTTTAAAATTAACGGTTACTTTCTCATATTCAAAACACTTAAAAATCCCTTTCAGATTTGTTGATTTCAGATTTGTGATTTGGTAATTTTCAGCCTATATTTGCTATCGAATAAAATAGAATATGGAACAATTTGTAGTATCGGCTCGTAAATATCGCCCGCAAACCTTTAAGGATGTTGTGGGGCAGAAAGCCATTACCAACACTTTGCTAAATGCCATAGAAAGCAATCACCTTGCTTCTGCCCTTTTATTCACCGGACCACGTGGTGTTGGAAAAACAACCTGCGCGCGTATTTTGGCACGTAAAATAAACCAGCCGGGATATGATGATCCAAATGAAGATTTTGCTTTTAACGTTTTTGAGTTAGATGCCGCTTCAAATAACTCAGTTGATGATATTCGTAGCCTGATTGATCAGGTTCGAATCCCACCACAAACCGGGCAATACAAAGTTTATATTATTGACGAGGTTCATATGTTGTCTTCGGCCGCTTTTAATGCTTTTCTGAAAACATTAGAAGAACCGCCAAAACATGCTATTTTCATTTTAGCTACAACGGAAAAACACAAAATTATTCCAACGATTTTATCTCGTTGTCAGATATTTGATTTCAAGAGAATTACGGTAAAAGACGCTAAAGAACATTTGGCTGAAGTTGCTGCAAGTCAGGGAATCAATTTTGAAGACGATGCTTTGCACATTATCGCTCAAAAAGCCGATGGTGCCATGCGTGACGCTTTATCGATTTTTGACCGTGTTGTTTCTTATTGCGGAACCAACTTAACACGTCAGGCCGTAACCGAAAACCTAAATGTTTTAGATTACGAAACTTATATTAGTATCACCGATTTACTTTTAGAAAATAAAATCCCGGATCTTTTGATGGCTTATAACGAAATTCTTTCAAAAGGTTTCGACGGACATCATTTTATTGCCGGATTGGCTTCGCATTTCAGAGATTTATTAGTCAGCAAAACTCCTGCTACTTTAAGTTTGCTTGAAGTGGGTGAACAAGCACAGCAAATGTACGGCGTACAAGCGCAAAAATGTTCGCAAGAGTTTTTATTGAAAGGAATTGATATTGCCAACGACTGCGATTTAAAATACAAATTAAGTCAGAATCAGCGCCTTTTAGTTGAATTATGTTTGATGCAATTGGCCTCTATCAACTTTGATGGAGAAAAAAAAAAGTTGAGCAATACATAATTCCTCCCACTTATTTTAAAAATGGCGGATATTCTATAGTTGAAATTCCAAAAAATAAATCCCAAATTCCAAATGAGGGAAATGAAATTTCGAATGCTGAAATTCCAACTAATAAAAGCCAAATTCCAAATACTGGAGAGAATGGTAATGTCAATCAAAATGGAAATTCTAATGTTGAAGTAAAAACTGAAACTCCAAAAGTTGAAGAACCTGAAACTCCAAGAGCTGAAGTAAATGGTACCTCTAAGGTTTCTGCTTTTTCTCTGGCCAGTATTCGCGCAAAAAAAGCGATGGAAGAAAGCAGTAAATCGTATGTAAAACCTTCATCTGTTTTACCAACTGAGGAATTTACAGAAACCGAAATGTTATTGCACTGGAACAAATACGCACAGCGTCTGGGTGAAAAAGGTTTGAAAATTATGGAATCGTTATTACTGATTAACGACCCAACTTTGAACGGAACGGTGATTACGCTTGAATTACCAAACGAAGGTTCTAAATTAGATTTTGAAAGTCAGATTAACGGGCTTTTAGGGCATTTAAAAGGACATTTGCATAATCATGATATTACGATTGAAATTGTTGTGAATGAAGCTGTTCAAACCAAAAGAACTTTTAGCGATCAGGACAGATACAATCGATTATTGGAAATCAACCCAAACATTGAACTTTTACGTTCTACATTTGGATTGGATTTACATACTTAAGATTTTTTTCTGCCACGAATTCACGAATTGTTTTGCTACTATTTTAGAATATAAAATTCCTGAATTCATCGCCAAAAACTATTCAGCTTTATTTATTTCTTAATCCTAAATTATAGACTTCTTGTAGCCATTTTTCTCTTTGAAAATCATCTGCTGTTTTTACAACCCCGATGTAGGTTACTTTTACGGGTTTTACGCCACAGAATTCCAAGGTTGATTTCTTCAACTGATTTACACTCGGTCTTCCAAAAAATAATCTGTAATACCAGCCTGGCTGATCTAAAGTTGTGATAATATGCGCTGTTTTTCCTTTTAAGAGTTTATCCCACCAAACTGAATTTTCGCGATATTGAAATGCCATTCCCGGTAAAAATAATCGATCTATAAATCCTTTTGTAATTGCCGGAAGCCCGCCCCACCAAACAGGATGAATCCAAACCAAATGATCAGCATTTTGAATCTTTTGCCATGCATCTAGTAAATCCGGTTCTAATTCGGTTCGTTTTTGGTAACCAAATTTTAAATTGGGGTTGAATTCTAATTCAGCAATTGTAATTGTTTCTACTTGCGCACCCGAAGTTATGGCGCCTTTTTGATAAGAATCTGCAATACCAAAGTTAAAACTTGCAGGGTTTGGATGTCCGTTTATAATCAGTATTTTTTTCATGTTTTACGTTTTTACAAAAATACTATTAGCATGAAAAAAGGTACCGGACAAATGTCCTATAAAATCGCTTTTCGAATGCGGCTTAAATGTCTTGGTGTAACACCCAAATAAGAAGCCAGATATTGAAGCGGAATTAACTGAATGTATTTTTGATGGTTTTGATATAGTTCTTCATAACGCTGTTTTCCTGATAATTTCTGAAAAGAAATCATTCTTTTTTGAAGCGTTACGTATTCCATTTCGGTTAATTTTCTTCCAATTTCCTGCCAATGGATTCCTGATTTATAAAGCTGTTCTAAACTTTCCCGACTGATAATCTGTAATTCTGTATCGGCCAGAGCCTGAATACTTTCTTCGGCTACTTCCTGGGTTATAAAACTGGAAAACGAAGCCATAAATTCATTTTCAAAAGCAAAACAATTGGTAATTTCATCGCCTTGATGATTGAAAAAATACGAACGTAAAATTCCTTTTTTTATAAAAACAATTTCGTTACAAACCTGATTTTCTGTCAATAAAAGTTCTCCTTTTTTAAGTTTTCTAAAAGTAATTAAATCGTCTAACTGATCTAATTCATTTTGAGATAAGGGTGAAATGGCTTTGAAAACAGATTTCATTTAAAAAAAATATTAAAATTTGAAAACACTAATATCCATCCGGCTTTCTAACTATTTTTTTGCCACGAATTCAGGAATTATTTATGCTTATTTGAGAACAAAAAAATCGTGAATTTGTGGCTAAATATTTATTCTGAAATCTATTTACTAAAAACCTTTTCAATTCTTTTATCCGGAATAAGCCATGATAATGCAACAATAAAATACGCTGCGCCGGAAATCCATTCGTTGTAAAACGAAGCTATAATTCCAACAGTATACAAAACTGCAGAAGCTTTTCCTTTTAAATCTTTCCCCAAAGCTTTTGCCAATGCAGAATTTTTTCCTTCGACATCTAAAACTGTTTTTTGCAGAATTACATATGCAATTGCAGAAAGTAATAAAATGATTCCGTAAAATGCCATTGCTGCTTTTGCAAAATTATGTTCTCCCATCCAGCCTGTAGCTACGGGAATTAGCGACAGCCAAAATAATAAATGAAGGTTTGCCCACATTATTTTTGCATTTACTTTTGATAAGCCGTGAAGTAAATAATGATGATTGTTCCAGTAAATTCCAACGTAAATAAAACTTAAGATATAACTCAAAAACTTCGGAATAAGTGGTTTTAAATCAGCAAACTCATGTCCGTGAGGCACTTTGATTTCTAAAATCATAATGGTAATAATAATTGCTAAAACACCATCACTAAAGGCTTCGAGTCTGGTTTTATTCATTTTATATAAGTTAAAAAGGTTGCCACGAATTTCACGAATTTTTTATTCTAAATCTTAAAAAAATAATTAGTGAAATTTGTGGCTAAAAAATTATATTTTACCGTAATACATTGCTTTTACGATTCCGTCAGAAAGTCCGATTTTGGGAACAAAAATTTGGCGTGCTCCGCTCCATTTCATTGCATTAAGATAAATACGAGTGGCATGGATAATTACGTCGGCACGGTCAGAGTTTAAACCTAATTCGGCGATTCTTTGCTCGTATGTCAATGAATTTAAAAACGCGTATTGTGAATTGATATAAATGTATGAAAGCGGTTTTTCCTGCTGTTTTCCAGACATTTTAAACAATTTGTTAATGTTTCCGCCAGAACCTATCAGGGTTACTTCTTCATAATCTGCAGTATTGGTTTTAATCCATTTTTCGATTTCATCCCAAACCACATCATGTACCATATTGTTTAGTAAACGAACCGTTCCTGCTTTAAACGATCTTGAAGTAATCATTTTTCCGTCAGAGAAAAGCGTAAATTCCGTACTTCCACCACCTACATCTACAAATAAATAAGTTTCATCTGTTTTAAGTAAATGATGCAAATCTGTAGAAGCAATTATTGCGGCTTCTTTTTTACCATCAATAATTTCGATTTTAATGTCGGCTTTTTTCTTGATTAATGCCACAACTTCTTTGGCGTTGTAAGCTTCACGCATTGCCGAAGTTGCAAACGCCATATAGCGTTCGACTTTATGTACTTTCATCAAAAGATTGAATGCTTTCATAGCATCAACCATTCGATCTATATTTTCTTCTGAAATTTCTCCAACTGTAAAGGCATCTTGTCCCAAACGAATTGGCACACGAACAAGTGAACTTTTATTAAATTGCGGTTCTTTGCCATCTTGTTCTACAACATTGGATATCAGAAGCCTCATGGCATTTGAACCGATATCTATTGCTGCATATTTCTTTATATTAATCATGCTCACTTATGATTTGAATTTGTTTTATTAATTTACTTTTTGAGTAACCTCTTCTAGTACCGAGATTTTATTCTGATAATATTTATAGGTTTCCAATTGAGCTCTAAATGGGGCATGATGATTTCTGGGCTTATATTTATTATCTAATTTATAGGAATGATATCTCACTTTCACATTCCCTTTCCATCCAATATTAAAATTATCAATTAGTTCTTTTTTAATTTCCAAATCATAAATTGGGCAGGTTACCTCAACTCTTCCATCGAGATTTCGAGTCATGAAATCGGCAGATGAAATGTAAACTTCAGTTAAACCGGCGTTTCCAAAAATATAAACTCTTGAATGTTCAAGATAATTGTCGACAATACTTATGGCCTCGATGTTTTCGCTCATTCCCGGAATTCCCGGAATCAGAGAGCAAATTCCTCTTACCTGCAGCTGGATTTTTACGCCTGCATTACTTGCTTCATATAATTTATCGATCATTTTAAAATCCGACAAACTATTCATCTTCAGTTTTATATGCGTTTTTCTACCTGCTAATGCGTGCAAAATTTCACGATCTATCAGTTTTACAAATTTGGTTCTTGTGTAATGCGGAGAAACTATTAAATGCTTGTATCTGTGAACTCTGTAATTGATATCGAAAAATTCGAAGATTTTAGAAATGTCTTTCAAAATTCCCTGATGACATGTTAATAGCGTTACGTCGGTATAAATTTTGGCTGTTGATTCGTTAAAGTTTCCTGTTGAAATAAATCCGTAACGACGGCTTTTGCCTTCTTCTACTCTTTCGATAACACATATTTTACTGTGTACTTTCAGACCTTTTATTCCGAAAATTAAATTGATTCCTTCGGTTTGCATTTGTTCGGCATACGAAATATTCGATGCTTCGTCAAAACGCGCCTGAAGTTCGATTTGAACCGTTACTTTTTTTCCGTTTTTTGCGGCATTTATCAACGAACTAATAATTTGCGAATTTTTTGCCAAACGATACAAGGTGATTTTTATACTCGTCACTTTTGGGTCTAAAGCTGCTTCACGCAAAAATTTAGTTATGTATGAAAAAGACTGATATGGAGCGTTTAGTAAATAATCTTTTTTATTGATTTTCTCTAAAATACTTCCATCAAGGCTTAATCCCGGAACGGGTAAAGGCTCATTTGCTTTATAAAGTAAATCGTAGCGTCCTAAATTTGGAAAATCCATATAATCACGGCGATTGTGATATCTTCCTCCCGGAATTATACTGTCTGTTTCGACAATTTTCATTTTATCTAAGAAAAAACGCAACGTATCTTCTTCAATTAAACTGTCATAAATAAAACGAACAGGTTCTCCAATTCGTCTGTCTTTTACAGAAGTAGCAATTTTTTCAAGCATACTTTTACTCAAATCGCTGTCGATATCCAACTGCGCATCACGAGTAATTTTGATCATGTGTGCCGAAACGGTTTTATAATCGAAAATATTGAAGATGTTTTTCAGTTTAAGCCGAATTACATCATCAATTAAGATAACATATTGTTTATCATCTTCTGATGGAAGAACAACAAATCTGTTGATTGTTTTGGGAATTTCAATAACAGCATAGCGAACTTCATCGTTGTTGAGTTCCAAACGCACCGCCAGATATCCTAAAGTATCTTTTAAAATAGGAAATTCTGCAAGGTCATTCAAAATAATGGTCACCAATTCGGGACTCAATTTCTGCATATAAAAGTCCTTTAAAAAACATTCCTGTTTTTCTGTAACCTGATTTTCGTTGATAATAAAGATATTTTCGGCTTCGAGTTCAGATTCGATATTTCCTAAAATACGTAAACTTTCAGATTGCTGCTGAATTACTATTTCTGTAATATCCTTAATTAATTGGTGGGCAGAAACACCTCCTAAATATTTTTCACCTGAAATTCCAGAAAGACTCAATCTCCGGATTGCGGCATAGCGAACTCTAAAAAATTCATCTAAATTGTTTGAAAAAATTCCAACAAAACGCAACCTGTCTAAAAGTGGAACTGTGTTGTCTGCTGCTTCCTGAAGCACTCTTGCATTAAACGCTAACCAACTTTTTTCTCTATCGATATATTTCTGCTCGTACACTTTATTTATTTTAAATCTTTGGGGAAAATTGTTTTTTGGGTTTTGCCTTTATGAATTGCATCCCAGGCTTCGGCATCAAATTTAAGTGATACAAATCCGGAAGTAGGTACATTTTCAATAAAAACATCCCCAAATTTATTAACAAAATTTGTAATAGCCTCGTTATGTCCGAAAAGAATAACGCTTTCGAAACTATTATCACATGATTTGATAACTTTTTCGAGTTGTTTATCGTCAAAAGTATAAAGATCATCTTTATAAACGATACTTTCTATAGGATAAGATATATTTTGAGCAAAGATAAGAGCCGTTTCAGACGCGCGTGCTGCAGTACTGCTCCAGATTATATAGGTTTTAGGGAGATATTTTGAAATATGAGTTGATACTTCATGAGCATCTAAAATTCCTCTTTTCATTAAAGGTCTGTCAAAATCCTTTAAAGGAGCTTCCCAGCTTGATTTTGCATGTCGTATCAATATTAAATTTTTCATATGTGCAAGGATTTATAAACATCAAAATTGAAGTTACTTTTTTATTAAGTTCTAATTTACAAAAGAAATTGTAATAGTTCTCTTTTTTTTAATTCTGTTAACATTTAAAGAAAATTTTAACAAGAATATGAAATGCATAATATTCAAAATTTTACAAAATAGCTGAATATGTTTTTTTTCATTTTATGTACTTCATCCTTTAAAACCATCACTTAGTCGATTATGACGATATACGTAATAAATTAACTAAATAATTGATTTATAAGCAGTTATGTTGTTTTATTTTTTTACAGATTTGGGCAAAAAAGTAAAAATTCGTACTTTTTTAATTGTTACAAATGACAAAAAAAAATCGTTTTTTGATCCATATTTAACAAAAAAAGAACGTTTCAACGAGTTTTTAGGTTAGTTACGGATAAAAAAAATCAAAAATAAACTGACTATATACCTTTGATTATGTTAATTTTTTATAAATAATGCAAAACAAAATCTTAAGTTATGAGAACAAAAACTACTCTTAGAACCGCGGTCAAATTTGTAAAAAATTGTAAGTCTATTTTTTCTTTCAAAAAAGTGATTTATCAAAAAAACATTTTTCCTCTCTTGCATATTTCATTTTCGCCAACAGCTTCCTTTGATGCTATTTTGATTGAAAATAAGGGAAACATCAGAAGCATTCCATCTTATAGAAATGCTTATTTCCTGATTTCAGACAATACCGGTTTTCGACTGACACTTAAACCTTTAAGGGCATAGATTTTAGTTTAAAAAACAAACACTTAAAAACCCTTGTAATTAATCAAATCCTAAATAATTTGATTAAAACAATATATAATTTGATATCAAAATTACTGTATACGCCTTTTAACTAACGAAAAATATTTGATATCAAATTATTTTATCGCCGGATAATTTTAATCAAAAACATATTGATTAAAAAGATAAAAATCTCATAAAATAATAATGTTTAAAAAATAGAGATTATGAAAAACATTACTTCTTTTTTTAAAAATATTAATGTTAAGAGCGTTTTCATAACGTTGCTTTTACTATTTAATATCCACTTTTCGTTTTCGCAAGTAGATTTGAGAACATGCGGTTTTGACTGCACCTCCAACAATTACACTTTGACAGATGTATATTTAAGTCTTTCTAATGTAAATGGAGATCCAATAACAAATACTACCTGTACTATTGGGCAAGTGCAACAGGTGTATATTTACCTTAATTATTCTTCGAATTCAAATTCGAGTATACACTTTGCACGGTTAAATTCTGATTTGACTATAAACGGAGTTACAACTTTTTTGAATGTATTGCTTGGAACTATTGTTCCGGGAAGTAACAAAAAGTTATTGTACGGGCCATTTAACTGGACTTGCGGTGAAGAATTAGGTCTTACTAATACCATAATAGCCTGGAAAACAAACAGCAATAATGATCCTGGTCCAAATTATCAATGTGGTAGTTTTACAAACTCACAATGTGATTTTACAAATTCGTTTATTATTTCTAAACCTTTAGCTGTTCAATTTACTTACAAGGCTTGTAAAGTTGGTGCAAACACAACAGTTACTTTTACCTCTACAACCAATGGAGGTAAAACACCTTATACCTACGCCTGGGATTTCCAAAACAATGGCGGTTTACCAGATTCAACTTTACCAAATCCAACGTACACTTATACGACTTCGAATAACACGGCAAAATTAACTGTTACGGACTCACAAAATATATCAAATTCATATACACTCCAGATAATTGAGCCAACAGAATTGATGTTAAGTGAATCTCATACTAATGTAGGCTGTAGCGGAGGCACATCGACTATAACATTGACAGCAACTGGAGGAACTCCTGCCTACACTTACTTATGGAATACAGGTGCAACAACTAAAGATTTGCAAGATGTACCACCCGGCACTTATACTGTTACGGCTACAGATAGTAACAGTTGTACAAAACAGCTTTCTGTGACTATAACAAGCGGAGATTTAATTAAGCCAATTATTGATCCGCTACCAGCTACTTCTACAATTAATTGTCCGGATTTACCTGTATTTACCCAGGCTACGGCCAGTGATAACAGTGGTACGGTAACCTCATTAACCTACGAAGATGTAAACACACCCGGATCTTGTACCGGCACATACTCTATTACCAGAACCTGGACAGCAAAAGATGCCTGCAATAATATATCGCTTCCGGTAAGTCAAACTATAAATGTTGTAGATACTACAGCACCAATCTGGACAACTCTTGCCACTTCTCTTGATATAACACTTGAGTGCAGTGACATAGCTGGATTGGCTACAGCGCAAAACCAAGCGCCAATAGCAACTGATAATTGTTCTACAGTAACTTATAGTAAAACTAGCGGGAACTTTATTGCAGGCTCTTGTGCTAATTCCGGAACTTATACCAATACATGGGTTGCCCAAGATGCTTGTTTGAATAGCTCAACTACTTTCACTCAGATAATTACAATTCAGGATACTTCTGCGCCAATCTGGACAACAGCTTCAAATGCATTAAATGTCACTTTGCAATGCAGTGATGCTGCAGGAATTTCAAACGCTCAAAATCAAGCTCCGGTTGCGACCGATAATTGTGGAGGAACTGTAACTTACACTAAAACCAGCGGAATTTTTGTTGCAGGTTCTTGTGTTAATTCAGGTACTTACACCAATACATGGGTTGCCAATGATGTATGTCTGAATACTTCTACCACTTTTACCCAAGTAATAACAATTATTGATAATACTGCGCCAATCTGGACAACAGCTTCAAATGCATTAAATGTCACTTTGCAATGTAGTGATGTTATAGGGATTTCAAACGCTCAAAATCAAGCTCCGGTTGCGACCGATAATTGCGGAGGAACTGTAACTTACATTAAAACCAGCGGAGTTTTTGTTGCCGGTTCTTGTGCTAATTCAGGTACTTATACCAATACATGGGTTGCCAATGATGTATGTTTAAATACTTCTACCACTTTTACACAAGTGATAACAATTATTGATAATACTGCGCCAACCTGGACAACAGCTTCAAATGCATTAAACGTAACTTTACAATGCAGTGATGCTACAGGAATTTCAAACGCTCAAAATCAAGCTCCGGTTGCGACCGATAACTGCGGAGGAACTGTAACTTACACTAAAACCAGCGGAATTTTTGTTGCAGGTTCTTGTGTTAATTCCGGAACTTACACTAATACATGGGTTGCCAATGATGTATGTTTGAATACTTCTACCTCTTTTACACAAGTGATAACAATTATTGACAATACCGCTCCAATCTGGACAACAGCTTCAAATGCATTAAACGTAACTTTACAATGCAGTGATGCTACAGGAATTTCAAACGCTCAAAATCAAGCTCCGGTTGCGACCGATAACTGCGGAGGAACTGTAACTTACACTAAAACCAGCGGAATTTTTGTTGCCAGTTCTTGTGTTAATTCAGGTACTTATACTAATACATGGGTTGCCAACGATGTATGTTTGAATACTTCTACCACTTTTACACAAGTAATTACTATTGAAGATACTACAAAACCAACATGGACTACACAAACCGCTTCTTTAGATGCAACTTTAGAATGCAGCGACTTAACTGCTTTGGCTTCCGCGCAAGCGTTATTCCCAACAGCTTCTGATTTGTGTGATGCAGATGTTTTGAATGTTGTAAAAATCAGCGGACAGTTTGTAGCTTCAGGTTCTTGTTCGAATGCAGGAACGTATACCAATACATGGACAGTTACCGACGATTGCGGAAATGTTTCTGATACTTTTACTCAGGTAATTACAATTCAGGATACTACAAAACCAACATGGACTACGCAAACAGCTTCTTTAGATGCAACTTTAGAATGCAGCGACTTAACTGCTTTGGCTTCCGCGCAAGCGTTATTTCCAACAGCTTCTGATTTATGCGATGCCGATGTTTTGAATATCGTAAAAACCAGCGGACAGTTTGTAGCTTCAGGTTCTTGTTCGAATGCAGGAACGTATACCAATACATGGACCGTTACGGATGATTGTGGAAATGTTTCTGATACTTTTACTCAGGTAATTACAATTCAGGATACTACAAAACCAACATGGACTACGCAAACAGCTTCTTTAGATGCAACTTTAGAATGCAGCGACTTAACTGCTTTGGCTTCCGCGCAAGCGTTATTTCCAACAGCTTCTGATTTATGCGATGCCGATGTTTTGAATATCGTAAAAACCAGCGGACAGTTTGTAGCTTCAGGTTCTTGTTCGAATGCAGGAACGTATACCAATACATGGACAGTTACCGACGATTGCGGAAATGTTTCTGATACTTTTACTCAGGTAATTACAATTCAGGATACTACAAAACCAACATGGACTACGCAAACAGCTTCTTTAGATGCAACTTTAGAATGCAGCGATTTATCTGGTTTGGCTTCCGCGCAAGCGTTATTTCCAACAGCTTCTGATTTGTGTGATGCAGATGTTTTGAATGTTGTAAAAATCAGCGGACAGTTTGTAGCTTCAGGTTCTTGTTCGAATGCAGGAACGTATACCAATACATGGACGGTTACGGATGATTGCGGAAATGTTTCTGATACTTTTACTCAGGTAATTACGATTCAGGATACTACAAAACCAACATGGACTACACAAACCGCTTCTTTAGATGCAACTTTGGAATGCAGTGATTTATCTGCTTTGGCATCCGCGCAAGCGTTATTCCCAACGGCTTCAGATTTGTGTGATGCAGATGTTTTGAATGTCGTAAAAATCAGCGGACAGTTTGTAGCTTCAGGTTCTTGTTCGAATGCGGGAACCTATGCCAATACTTGGGCAGTTACGGACGATTGCGGAAATGTTTCGGATACTTTTACTCAGGTAATTACTATTCAGGACACTACAAAACCAAGCTGGACTACGCAAACAGGTTCTTTAGATGCAACTTTGGAATGCAGTGATTTATCAGCTTTGGCTTCCGCACAAGCGTTATTCCCAACAGCTTCGGATTTATGCGATGCCGATATTTTGAATGTCGTAAAAATCAGCGGACAGTTTGTAGCTTCGGGTTCTTGTTCGAATGCGGGAACGTATACCAATACATGGACAGTTACGGATGATTGCGGAAATATCTCGGATACTTTCACACAAATAATTACAATTCAAGATACTACAAAACCAATATTTAGCGGAGATCTTCCAACTGATATTACGGTTTCTTGCGATGCCGTTCCTGAACCAGCTGAAATGAATGTTGCAGATAATTGCAATTTAGGTTTACCAGTTGTATTTTCTGAAATTAAAAGTGATATTCAAAATGAATGTGCTTCTAATTATACTTTGACACGTCAATGGACAACAAGTGATTGTGCCGGAAACACGACTTCATTTACTCAAATTATTACAGTAAGAGATACGACTCCGCCAACAGGAACTGCTCCTACAGATGTTGCAGGTTTACAAAGTATTACAGATATTCCGTTAGCAAATTCACAAGACATAACAGATGCCGCTGATAACTGCAGTCAAAATGTAACTATTACGATTAATGATACTAATAATGGAGCTTCTGGTTGCGAAGGAAATGCTTATATCCTAACCAGAACCTATACTTTGATGGATTGTGCAGGTAATAAAACCGATTTAATACAAACTTTTACTGTAGAAAATAAAATTTCAGTTTCAGGAATTGCTTCTGCTGTTACTTGTTTTGGCGGAGACAATGGTTCAATTCTGGTTACAAATACGGCAGGCTCAACTGTTGTTATTACAAACGAAGAAAATGAAATAGTTGGAAATTCTAATTTACCAGCCGGAACATATACCTTAACAGCTTCTTTTCCGGTTAATGAAAACCAAGCTTGTTCTGCAACAGCAACCGTTATTGTTACACAGCCAAGTTCTCCAAATGAAGTAACTACTATATCAAGTGAGGCTTGCGCCGACGATTCCAGTCTTATTAATTTATTAGCACTCTTACCGATAAACACAAGTGCAACCGGAACTTGGATTGATAAAAATAACAGTAATGCATTGCAAGGCAACATCTTCAATCCGTTTGGTTTAGCATTGGGCAATTATTTGTTAGAATATCAAATTACCGATGAAATTTGTCCACGAAGCATTCTTCTAAATATGGAGATTAATAATGATTGTCAGGTTTTAGCTTGTGGAAATGTCATAATACACAACGCGTTTTCTCCTAACGGAGATGGAATAAATGATACTTTTAAAATTGACAGTATTGATGACCTGACATGTTATCCTGAAAATACAGTTGAAATTTATAATCGATGGGGAATATTAGTATTCGAAACTGTTAATTACAATAACACCACGAATGCATTCGACGGAACTTCCAGAGGCAGAACAACTTTTAAACAATCAGAAGGGCTGCCAACCGGAACTTATTTTTATATCATTAATTATAAATCTCTAGATGGGAATAATATAATTCAATCAAATAAAAAAGATGGGTTTTTATATTTATCGAAGTAAAAAAAATCATAATTAACTGTATAACAAACTTTTATACGGGTTTTAAATATATTTAATAAAAAAAATCCGTATTTTTGAGTATGTAATCTGCAGTTTAATCTTAGGTTTTACTTCCAAAAAAATCAATAGTAATTTAATAAACATCTACTATGAGAGCAAAATTACCATCCTTAGTCATAATGTTTGTATCCTTTGTAAGTTTTGCACAGCAAGATGCGCAGTTTACACAATACATGTATAATACCATAAATATTAACCCTGCGTATGCGGGTTCTCGCGGAGCATTAAGCATTTTCGGGTTGTATCGTACGCAATGGGTTGGATTAGACGGGGCACCGGAAACCAGTAGTTTTTCTGCCAACACACCGATAAACAATTCTAATTTAGGAATTGGTCTTTCTGTAGTTAATGATAAAATAGGACCTACAAACGAGAATAATTTCTCTGTAGATCTCTCTTACACGGTCCAGACATCTGCTGATTTTAAACTTTCTTTTGGTATCAAGGGAACAGCTAATTTATTCAATCTGGATATAAGCAAGTTAAACCCGGAAGATCAGGGAGATCCACAATTTCAGGATCTTGATAATAAATTTTCTCCCAATGTTGGAGCCGGAGTTTATTGGCATTCTGATAAGGCTTATATCGGCTTATCTATTCCTAACTTCATCGAAACCAATCGTTATGATGATAATGATATAGCCATTTACAAAGATAAAATCAATTATTATTTAATGGGAGGTTATGTATTTGATCTTGATAAGTATCAGTACATTAAATTTAAACCGGCAGTTTTGGCCAAAATGGTAGAAGGTGCACCCCTGCAAGTTGATATATCTGCCAATTTTATGTTTATAGATAAATTTGTCCTTGGAGTTGCCTATAGATGGAGCGCTTCTGTAAGTGCTATGGCTGGATTTCAGATCACAGACGGTCTTTATATAGGATATGGTTACGATCGTGAAACTACGAACCTGAACAACTATAATTCAGGATCGCATGAGATATTTATTAGATATGAGTTTATCAAAAAGAACAACAAGATAACCAGCCCCCGTTTCTTCTAAAAATATTTATTATGAAAAATTTTATACTCTTTTACATAACCATTTTTAGTTTTGTTGCATTAGAGAGCAATGCCCAGCAGGCAAAAATAAAGGCAGCCAATAAAGATTACGACACCTATGCTTATATCGATGTGATAAAAACTTATGAGAAAGTAGCACTTAAAGGATACAAATCTGAAGATATGTTTAGAAAACTGGGAGATTCCTATTATTTTAATTCAGAATTTGAAGGTGCAGCAAAATGGTATGGCGAATTATTTGCCATGAATACAAATATCGAATCTGAATATTATTACAGATATGCCCAATCTTTAAGATCTACAGGGCAAATTGGTAAAGCTGATAAAATGATGGATGAATTTACTTCTAAATTTGAAAACGATACTCGCGGTAAACTCTACAAAGAAAATCCAAATTATATGGATCTGATAAAAGAAAATTCGGGACGTTATAAAATTGAAGATGCAGGTATCAATTCCAAATATTCAGATTACGGCACTTTTGTTTACAATAAAAAATTATACTTTACCTCAGCAAGAGATACCGGAAATTTTTCTAAACGAAAACATACCTGGACTGGTGAATATTTTACTAATCTGTATGTGTCTGATGTTGATTCTGCTAAAGTAAAAAAATTTAAATCTTCATTAAATTCTAAATTTCATGATGCCACTCCTGTTTTTACAAAAGATGGAAAAACAGTTTATTTTACAAGAAATAACTACATAAATGGAAAAAAAGGAAAGAACGAAAACAATACTACATTAGTAAAGCTTTACAAAGCTACTCTTGAAAACGACAAGTGGACAAATATAACCGCCTTACCTTTTACTAGTGACAATTATAGTACGGCGCATCCTGCACTTAGCCCGGATGAAAAAACACTATATTTTTCATCTGATATGCCTGGAACGTTAGGACAGTCTGATATTTTCAAGGTAGCCATAAATGATAACGGCGGAGGTTATGGTTCTCCCCAAAATTTAGGGCCAACAATTAATACTGAAGGGAAGGAAACATTTCCTTTTATAACCAATGAAAAAGAAATCTACTTCTCCTCCGATGGACGGCCGGGACTTGGTGGATTGGACGTTTATGTGGGTAAAATGGAAGATAACGGAGTGGTAAGTGAAATACAAAATATTGGTGCAGATGTCAATTCTCCAAAAGATGATTTTGCTTATATAATTGATCCGGTTTCCCGAAAAGGCTATTTTAGTTCTAACAAAATTGGCGGACAAGGTTCTGATGATATCTACAAATTCCTGGAAACCCGAAAACTTCAATGTATTCAGGAATTAAACGGAATTATTACAGATGCAGAATCAGGAATAATATTACCGCGTACAAAAGTTACTTTATACGAAAATCAAGTAGTAAAAAACACTATTCTTTCTGATGCTGCAGGCTTTTATATTTTTCCTGTAGAATGTGGAAAAACTTATAATGTAAGAGCCGAAAAAGTAGATTACTCCACAAAAGAAGTTACTATTACTATTGAAAAATTAAACGGAAAAACAAGTTTGCCAATAGCGTTAGATAAATCAAAATGCAAAGTCACAATTGGAGATGATCTGGGTAAATGTTTTGGAATAAAAATGATTTATTTTGATCTGGACAAATCCGATATTCGCACAGAAGCAGCTATTGATTTGGAGAAAATACTCGATGTATTAGATAGCCATCCTACAATGAAACTGGATATCCGCTCACACACAGATAGTCGACAAACACATAAATACAATGAAGCTTTGTCTAACCGAAGAGCAAAATCAACAATTGACTGGTTAATTAAAAATGGAATTAATGCAAACAGGCTGACCGGAAAAGGATTTGGAGAAACTCAGCTTGTTAACCAATGTTCAGACAATGTAATATGCACCGAAGAGCAGCATCAGGCCAATAGACGAAGTGAATTTATTATCACTGCATTATAACAAAAAAACAAGTGTAAAAAATTAAAAAGCTGTCTTTGGCCAAGACAGCTTTTTCTACAAAAAAAATCGTTGTAACTCAACAAAGAGCTACAACGACTAACTAAAAAACCAGTCCAATAAATCTTTATATTTTAGCAAATATATTTGTGTAATATTTTTTACCCGAAGCGTCTGTCGTTACCGCCAAGCCAAAATGAGTATAATCTCCTTCGATGTTTTCTTTGTGCCCTGCACTTTCTAACCAGCCTTTTAAAACAGCAGCAGATGTTTGGTAGCCATAAGCAACATTTTCACCTACTTTTTTTGCGCCTAATAATTCGATGATATTTTCAGAACGTGCCACAAAATCATTATGATTCATGACATTATTTGCTATCATATATTTATTATGTTCTTCACATTTATAAGAAATATGATTGATTCTTTCCAAAGGATTTAAACCAATACTTACTCTGTAATCGTTTATTAATTTCATGGTTTCCAACTCCGAATCATTGTAACTATAGCTAGTTATCAGAGTTTCTGTTGTCGCGCTACTATCTTGAGTTGCCTCGGCAGTGTCTGCAGTACATGAGTTCATTGTAATAAAAATTACAACGAACGTCATGATGCACATAATCTTTTTCATAATCAAAATGGTAGTTTAATTCTAAAGTAAATGTTGGGGCAAATGCTTTATATTTATTATGTGATAAATTCCTAATTCTGATTCAAACCTATTTAATTTATCGGTAAACTACAAAAATAATCGATTAAATACATGTTTTTAACTAAGATTGATATATTTTTCTTACAATTAAGAAGATAAGCGCTCGATTTTCCATGAAAAATCAGACTGACTTTGATAACGAATTCTGTCATGCAACCTGTTCGGTCTTCCCTGCCAAAATTCAACTTCTAAAGGAGTTACTAAAAAGCCTCCCCAATTATCCGGACGCGGAATTGGTTTTCCTGCAAATTCTGTTTCTAATTTCTTTAGATTTTCTTCTAAAAAAGTTCTGGACGGGATTACTTCGCTCTGGTTGGAAACTATTGCGCCCAATTTACTTCCGTCAGGACGAGAATCAAAATAACCATCGGATATGTTTTCAGACGTTCTTTGAGCAATTCCTTTAATAATTACCTGACGTTCCATTTCCTGCCAAAAAAAAGACAAACAAACATGCGGGTTTGCTGCAATTGCTTTTCCTTTTTCTGAATTATAATTGGTGTAAAAAATAAAACCTTCTTCTGAGAATTTCTTTAACAGAACCACTCTCGATTTAGGAAATCCATCCAAACCAATTGTAGAAACTGTCATGGCGTTTACTTCTCCGTTTGAACCAAAATCTTCTACTTCATGAAACCATCTGTTGAAAAGATTAATTGGATCTTCGGGAATATTAGTTTCTAATAATTCGCTTTTTTCGTAAGACTTTCTATAATTGCTTAAATCGTTCATGATTTATTATTTTAGATTGTTGACTTTAGATTTTAGATTTCTTTAGATTATCTAAAATACTAAAGGTTATATTTTTATTTTAGATTTTTGTCCCGAAGCCTCTGGATAGCAACTCAAAAACTTAGTCACTTAGAATCTTAGAACCTCAGCACCTTAAAATTCAAAACTTCTCCCGTCATCACCCAAAAGTACATTTGGGAAAATAGTTTCTGCCTCATCTTTAAAACGTTCAATTCCATCATATCTTGTAGAATAATGTCCTAAAATAAGTTGTTTAGCATTTGCTTTAAGCGCGATTGTTGCGGCTTCTTTTGCGGTTGAATGTAATGTTTTTAATGCTAAAGGAGCTTCTGATTCTAAAAAAGTAGATTCGTGGTACAAAACATCTACATTCTGTATAATTGGAATTATAGCTTCGTTGTAAACTGTATCAGAACAAAATGCGTAACTCATTGGCGCAATTGGATCAAACGACAACTTTTCGTTTTCAATTACAGTTCCATCATCAAGCGTAACATTTCCTCCATTTTTTATTTTTTGATAATAAGCCGTGTGGATTTCGTATTGCTGAACGGCATCGACATTCAGTTTTCTTTCAGCAGGTTTTTCCTGAAATAAAAACCCGTTAGTATAAACGCGATGTTTAAGCGGAATCGTTTTTACAATTACTCTGTTATCTTCAAAAATTACTTCACTTTTATCTGATTCCAGTTCATGAAAAAACAAATCATAAGTCGTCCAGGAATTTGATAATCGCAGTTGCAAAGTAATAATTTCCTTAACGCCTTTTGGTCCGTAAATATGAAGATCTGCAGTTCTGCCTAAAAGAGCAAAAGTCGAAATAGTTCCTATTAATCCAAAAAAGTGATCCCCATGCAAATGCGAAATAAAAATGTGATTAATTTTTGAGAATTTAATCTTGTTTTTACGCAATTGTACCTGAGTTCCTTCGCCACAATCAATTAAAAACAATCTGTTCTTAATTTCTAAAACCTGCGAAGTCGGATTGGTAATTGTTCTGGGAGTTGCGGCATAACAGCCAAGTATTGTAAGCTTCAATTTTTTGTTTATTCGTTTAATTGTTTTATTTGTTTAATCGGATAATTGTTAAAGTAGAAAATCGATTAATCGAATAAATTTCAGCCTAGCTAAAAATCGATTAAACAGTTAAACAAATAAACAATTAACCAATCTTAAAACCCTAAGTCTCTCTCTATTTCTTCCATTTCGATAATATCGTGTGCTTCTAAAAGTGAAGGAACCACGGCCAATTTATCAGAAATAGCATTAAAATCAAGATCAGAAACTACAATAATAAAGGATTTTTTTGCTTTTTTTTGTTGTTTCGAAAGTGGTAAAAAAAGTTTCACATCACTTTCGGTCAATTTATCATTAGCTGATAAATCAATTATAACATTTTGTTTTTCAAAGGTTTTAAATTGCTGCGTTACTTTTTCCAGAAAAGATTTAAAATCTCCCTGAGTATCTTTTATCGTAACGGTATGTCCTTTTTGATCTACTTTCATTTTATAATTTTGAGGCTAGTATAAAAATTGATTTCTTAAGCTAAGGTACGAAGTTTTTTTAGTTTCTGTTTTTTGTTCTGTTTTGTTTCAGGTGTCAGGTTTCAAGTGTCAAGTGTCAGGTTGAGCGTCCCGAAGCTTCGGGAGAAGCCCTTTTTAACTTACAAGCCTTCTCCCGAAGCTTCGGGACGCTCTGGATGACATCTGTAATTCGATACGAGACAAAGTTAAAACTGAAACCTGAAACCTGAAACAAATAAATCTTTACTGAATTTTCGACGCCAAAAGATAAATTACTGCCATTCTGATGGCTACTCCATTTTCTACCTGATTTAAAATTACAGAATGATCAGAATCAGCCACTTCAGAAGTAATCTCTACTCCCCTGTTGATTGGTCCCGGGTGCATGATTACGATTTCTTTTCCAAGAGAATCCAAAAGTGGTTTGTCTACTCCGTATTGCTGAGCGTATTCTCTTGTTGAAGGAAAGAAATTCACATCCATACGTTCGTTTTGTACACGAAGCATGTTCGCAACGTCACACCATTCTAATGCTTTTCTCAAGTTTGGTTCAACCGTAACACCAAGTGATTCAATATATCTCGGGATCAGTGTTTTTGGTCCGCAAACTTTAACTTCTGCGCCTTGCATCTGCAAAGCATATATGTTCGAAAGCGCTACACGTGAGTGCAGAATATCACCTACAATAACAACTTTTTTTCCGGCAACATCACCCAATTTTTCTCTGATAGAATAACTGTCTAACAAAGCCTGAGTTGGATGTTCATGTGCTCCGTCTCCGGCATTTACGATACTGGCTTTGACATTTTTAGATAAAAAATAAGCCGCTCCGGGATTGGAGTGGCGCATTACAACCATGTCAACTTTCATGGAAAGGATATTGTTTACAGTATCAATTAAAGTTTCTCCTTTTTTAACCGAAGACTGTGCGGCAGAAAAACTAATAACATCTGCAGATAATCGTTTCTGCGCTAACTCAAACGAAAGTTTGGTTCTGGTACTGTTTTCAAAAAATATATTGGCAATCGTAATATCTCGTAATGAAGGAACTTTTTTAATGGGTCTGTTAATGACTTCTTTAAAATGATCTGCCGTTTCAAAAATTAGGTTAATATCATTCTCGTTGATGTATTTAATTCCTAATAAATGATTTACGCTTAATTCTTTCATTTTTGTTTCTTTAATATTATTTGTCAATGCTTCTTTAACGAGAAGCTGTTTATTGAATCATTCTGTCTACAACTTCACTATAATCCTGTAGATCTCTCGCATCTTCATCAAAAATCTTCTGCCATCTGAAACCCGGAATTTCGATTTTAGTTCTTGCAGAGCCATCCCATTTTATTTTAAAATCGTTATTGATTAAAACTTCGGCAACACGTTTTCCAACTTCTATTGTAACTACATCATCAGCATTATCAACTTTCTGAAAAGCGATATACAAACCTGGATTTTCAGTATCAATCGCTCTTGCTAAATCTTGTTCATGGTAAAAACAATAACCATCAGACTCTACTTCATTTTCCTGTAAATCTCTTTCCACCTCAACTATTTCATATTCGCCGTCGGTTGTGGTGTAACCTGCATTATGTAGCGCAATGATATTTTCATCACACAATTCATCAAACGCATTTATAAGCCTTTCAGTATCTGTTGGGCTTTTCCATTGTTTACTTTCTGCAAGTAACTTTTGGTATTCCTCTCTTATTTTATCAAAAGCCCATTCTTCTGAGATTTCGTCTGCAAATTCGTTGTCCTCGATTTCTTCTATGATATTTTCCTGAATTTCATCAAGAGAAAGAAATCCCATTCTAACCTGATTAAAAATTGATTCATAAATAAACTTTTCGTTCTCTGTCATTCTTTATTGTTTATTCGTTTATTTGTTAAATCGTTTATTTGTTAATTGTTTATTCTTTTTTTTTCGATTAAACGGTTAAACGATTTACCCGATTAAACTTTTTTATAATCATCTCATTTTGCGATTTAACAATTAACCGATTTAACGGTTAAACTAATTGGTTATTAGGTAAACTGCATCTTCGCCTTCATTTTCTTTCCAACTTACTTTTACTTTTTCATTATTTATGGCATCTACCTGACGGCCGCGATAATCGGGCTGAATAGGTAAGTTGCGACTAAAACGTCTGTCTATTAACACTAACAATTCAATTTCTGATGGTCGCCCAAAAGACTGAATTGCGGTTAAAGCAGAACGAATGCTGCGTCCGGTAAACAAAACGTCATCTATAAAAATGACTTTTTTGTTTTCGACTATAAAATTGATTTGTGTCTTATTGGCTTCTAGCGGTTTATCAGTACGACGAAAATCATCTCTAAAAAAAGTGATATCTAAATATCCCAAAGGAACTTCAGGAGTTTGGTATTCGTTCTCTAAAATTTGTTTTAAACGTTCAGCTAAAAAAACCCCTCTTGGCTGTATTCCTACCAAAATAGTATCGGAGAAATCAAGATGTTTTTCGATTAACTGACAAGCCAAACGATGGAGTATGATAGTAACTTCTTTTGAATTAAGTAATACTTTTTGGCTCATAATTAAGTGTAATGTTTGGTTGGGCAAATATACGAAATCAGAATTTATTTGTTGGGGTGTTGGGTGGGGAAATATTTTTTTTTGAATATTCATAGTTTCACTTTAAGAAAATCTATACAAAAGTTATATTTTAGCGTAAGACAGATAAAATTTCTAACCCAATTAAAAATATTTTAAGATACTATATATGAGAATAACACTACAAGATAAATACAAATCTTTAGATCCTTTTATAAGTGATGAGTTAAACGATCTTACTGTAATTATTGGTAAAAATGGAAGTGGAAATCACAATTGTTAAATTTGATTTCAAATAAATTTCAAAAAAAAAGAAGAAGAAAAGAATATACGAATGTTTATTATTCCAGAACCAACGATTGTTCAATTTGAAGGAATTATTAAAAATAATCTTCAAAGCTTATCATACGAAAATTGGAAATCAACATTTCAACAATCACTTTTACAATTTAAAAGATTAAGCAAAAACAACTTAAAAATTCTTAAATATATAATTGACAATGACCTGCATAAAAATATTTTTTCTAATAATCCGGGAACTTTAATATCAAATGATGAAGAATATATAAACCTTTTAAGGATTAATATTTCTGAAGAAAGAAATATTAATGTTAATTCTCTTCCTAACTTAGAAAACTTTAGAGAAAGAAATTTCCTTCAAAAAATATATGATCCCAATGTACTTTCACTTTTTAAAATACTCAATCATTTGAGTGATAAATTACGAAAACCAATTGAAGAAATTGTTGAACTAGACTTTTATAATTCACCTATTGATGACAGCCTAATTGATGTCAATAATTTATTCAGTTCACAAATTGAATATATTTTCTACAATTATGCAAAGAGAAGAGATTTAAATAGAAAAAGTTGGTTTTATAAAAATGAAGATAAAGAGGAAAATGATTCCATTTCAGATGAGGAATTATTAATAGCTTTCCCCCTCCATGGAAGATTGTCAATGATATTTTAAAAGCAAATAACCTTGATTTTTATTTTAAAGATATTAATAAAAAAGAATTTAGTACAGACATCACAATAGATATCATAATTATAAAAAAATCAACTGATGAAAATATTCCTTTTATTGACTTATCTTCAGGTGAAAAAGTAATTTTTGGCTTAATTTTAAAACTTTTCACATCTGAATACTATCTAAGAAATTTAAATTTTCCTGATTTAATTATTCTAGACGAGCCAGATGCACATCTACATCCAGAAATGTCATACCTTCTTATAAATGTCCTACAAAACACCTTTGTTACAAAATTTGGCATAAAAATAATTTTAACGACACACAGTCCCTCAACTATTGCTTTATTAAATGAGGATAATATCTATCAAATTTCCAATGGACAAAACACTTTTCTAAAAAAGATTTCTAAAGACGATGCATTAAAATTATTAACTAGTTTTATTCCAACATTAAATATTGATTACAAAAATCATAAACAAGTTTTTACTGAAAGCCCTACAGATAGATTCTATTATCAGACAATATTTGATAAATTATCGCAACATAAAGATTATCCATTTAAACTTTACTTTATTTCAAATGGTTATGGGAAAGGAAGTAGTACTCAAGTAAAAGAAACCATAACCGCTATAAGAAACTCAGAAAACAAATCTTTCTTCGGTGTAATTGACTGGGATACCGAAAATAAGGATTCTGACAATGAATTTATAAAAATACATGGTGAAAATTCTAGATACAGTATTGAAAATTACGTTTATGACCCTATATACCTGATTATACAATTAATGGAATTAAAAGCTCACAATATTCACTCCTCGATTGGCATAGATGAAACTTATAATCAATATCAAATTGGAACTCAACAAGAATTAGGAAAATTGGCAATTAAGTGGTTTTTTGACAAATATTACACTAAATTTCCAATGCATGAGGATGCTAAAAATAATAAAAGAACAGTTAAATTCTTAAATGGGATTGAATATGAATTACCAATTTGGTATTTAGAATTTCAAGGACATGATTTAGAAATAAAACTTAAAGTAGTCTTTCCTGCACTTGAAAAATTTCGAGATGAAGGTGAATTGCAAAAAAATTTAAGTATAATATCCGCAAAATGTTTCCCTTTCGTTCATCTTGATACCGTTGAATTGTTTGAAAAAATAATAAGCAGCTAATAACGTTAAAGACCATATTTTAATCAACGATAACACAAAAATCATTTCCGTGTCCGCAAAGTATATCATTCATTTGACAAATGAGTTTTTCTATTTTCATTATATTTGATAAAACAAAAAACACCAAACATCATGAGAAAAATAATCGTCATAACCATGATTACAATCGATGGCGTAATGCAGGCACCTGGTGGTCCTGATGAAGATAAATCAAACGGTTTTGAATACGGAGGCTGGGTGGCACCTTTTGGAGATGAAGAATATGGTAACGTCATGCAGGAACAAATGAAACCTGCGGATATTCTGTTAGGCAGAAAAACATTTGATATTTTTGAAGATTATTGGCCCAAACATGCTGAAGGCTGGCCGGGAATTAATGACGTTACTAAATATGTTTTGTCTTCCACCAGAAAAAACTCTGATTGGCAAAATACCGAATTTCTTTCGACCATAGAAGATATCAAAAAACTCAAAAATTCTGAAGGCGGCGATATTAAAGTCTGGGGAAGCGCAACACTTGTTCAGCTTTTGCTTCAACATGATTTAGTTGACGAACTTGCACTCTTAATTTATCCCATAATTTTGGGCAAAGGAAAAAAACTATTCAGTGATAGCTCAACGCCTGCAGGATTTATATTAACAGAAAGCACTACTACACCAAGTGGCGTTATTGCGGTTAGTTATAAACGAGCCGGAGAAGTAAAGACAGGGACAATTGGTGAATAAAATAATTCTGATATGGAAAAAAGAAAAAAAGAAGATTTAAATAAGGAATTAAAGAAAGGTGAAAAATCCGGATTTGTTAAGAAATTTGATCGAGATTCTTTCATTAAAAACCTTCATAAAAAATACATGTAGAAAATAAACAATCCCAAAATCATAGAACTTTCCAATCAAATTATATAACACATTTTTTTGCTCTTTGAGGTAATTTTATTTTACGATAATTAGAATACAAAATTCTTTTTAAAACAAATTAAAAAAGCAACATCATGCAAAAAAACATTACACGTTTGTTAATGGTATTCGTAATACTGTTTTCATTTACAAGCTGCGAACTAGTTGGAGACATTTTTAAAGCCGGAATGGGTGTCGGAATTTTTATCGTCGTTTTTGTTATTGCGATAATAATCTGGATCTTTAGCAGGTTTTTCAGAAAATAAAAAACATAAAAAAATCCCGATCACTTTAGCGATCGGGATTTTTAGTATTATAAAAAATCTTATAGATTGTACATTTTCTTTCTTAATTCCTGAACTTTTTCATCATCAAGATATTCATCAAATGTCATGTAACGGTCGATTGCTCCGTTTGGTGTAAGCTCTACTACTCTATTACCAACCGTTTGTGCAAATTCGTGGTCATGTGTTGTGAAAATTACAGAACCTTTAAAGTTTTTTAATGAGTTGTTGAAAGCGGTGATAGACTCCAAATCTAAGTGATTTGTTGGCTCATCCAGCATTAAGATATTGGCGCGTTCCATCATCATTCTTGATAACATACAACGTACTTTTTCTCCTCCTGATAATACACGGCTTGTTTTTAAAGCTTCTTCTCCGGAGAAAATCATTTTCCCTAAGAAACCTCTAATGAAAACCTCATCGCGTTCTTCTTCTGTTTTTGCGTATTGACGTAACCAATCTACCAAAGTTAAATCGTTTTCAAAGAAGGAATGGTTTTCTGCAGGTAAATAAGCCTGATTTGTTGTAATTCCCCAATCAAAAGTTCCGGAGTCTGCTTTTTGCTGATTATTTAAAATTTCATAGAAAGCTGTTGTAGCACGTGAATCTTTAGAGAAAAGAACGATTTTGTCGCCTTTTGCCATATTCAAATCTACATCTTTAAACAAAAGATCTCCATCTATAGAAGCTGATAAACCTTCAACATTCAAAATCTGGTCTCCTGCCTCACGATCCTGATCAAAGATAATCGCTGGATAACGACGGCTGGAAGGTTTGATTTCAGAAATGTTCAATTTAGAAATCATTTTTTTACGAGATGTTGCTTGTTTAGATTTTGCAACGTTCGCACTAAAACGACGAATAAATTCTTCCAACTCTTGTTTCTTTTCTTCTGCTTTTTTGTTTTGCTGAGCACGTTGTTTTGCCGCTAATTGGCTAGACTCGTACCAGAACGTATAGTTTCCTGAATAGTGATTGATTTTTCCAAAATCGATATCAGAAATATGTGTACAAACAGCATCTAAAAAGTGACGGTCGTGAGATACTACGATTACAGTATTTTCATAATTTGCTAAGAAATTCTCTAACCAGGCGATTGTCTCGAAATCCAAATCGTTGGTAGGCTCATCCATAATAAGCAAATCCGGGTTTCCGAAAAGTGCCTGCGCCAAAAGTACACGAACTTTAATTTTTCCCTCCAGATCGCCCATTAAAGTATAATGATGTTCTTCGTTGATTCCTAAGTTAGATAACATTGCAGCAGCATCAGAATCGGCATTCCATCCATTCATTTCTTCAAACTGAACTTGTAATTCTCCAATTCGGTCTGCGTTTTTATCGTTGTAGTCTAAATAAAGTTCATCCATTTCTTTTTTAACAGCATACAAAACTTTATTTCCCATCAAAACAGTTTCCAAAACCGTATGCTCGTCGAACATGTTGTGATTTTGGTTTAAAACCGACATACGTTTTCCCGGTTCTAAATGAATGTGGCCAGAGGTTGGATCGATATCGCCCGAAATGATTTTTAGAAAAGTAGATTTTCCAGCACCATTGGCTCCAATAACGCCGTAAATATTTCCGTGAGTGAAAGTGGTATTTACTTCGTCAAACAAAATTCGTTTGCCAAATTGAACTGATAAATTATTGACTGTTAACATGAATGTCTTTTTAATTAATTTGGTGCAAAAGTACGGAAAAAGGTTCAAAAATGCAAAGGTACAAAGGCGCTAAGTTTTTTTATTGTAACCGAATATTTTTCCACCATATAAGTGATGTAAGTTCATTTAAAACTATACTTAATAATTCTGAAATACTGTGTGGCTAAAAATTCGAAATCATATAAGTTCGTAAATATTTAAACCAGACTTATAATATCTTATATCACTTATATGGTAAAAAAAATCAAAGTTTACTTTCCTTAGCCAAAGCTACTTCTAAACTTTCGAAATTGGGCAGGACTTTAGAAATCAAACCTTCTTTATTCAAAATGAAATGTGTTGGAAATGAATTCAATTGCAGGCTTTCATTCATATACACTTTCATATCCGGAATTACGGAATAGGATAATGGTTTTCTTGCTAGAAATGCTTTTAATTGTTCGGGTGAATCTTCGGCCAGACTTATAAAAAGAATGTCTTTTCGATCTTTGTATTCATCTGTTAATCTATTTACCTGTGGAAATTCTCTTATACAAGGCGTACAATGAATATACCAGCACTTTATCACGATGATTTTCCCTTTCATTGATTCGTTTGAAACTAGGTTTCCGTTTAAATCTGTGAATGAGAAATGCGGAAAAGCGGTGCCTTCCATTTTATAGTTTTTGTAGGCATCAAAACCAATTTGATTGATGGTAGCTTTTATACTCGTATCTGATTTTGGCTTAATTTTAAACAGTTTATAATAATAAATTGAATCGTCTGATTTTAATCGAATTGGGATGAAATTTCCGTTTGCTAACTGATCTAAAAAGGTTTCTTTTGAGATTTCTTTTGAAAGAATATCAAGCGCCACAAAATCTCTGGAAAGCATGATTTTTTTACTTTGATAGGCTGACCAATCTGTATATATTTTTTGAATTTGAATGGGATCTACTTCAGGGTTGCCAAATTTTGTTTGGGCGAAACTTGACGTGAATATTAGAAATAATAGTATGGTGATTGCTTTTTGCATTTTTGGTTTTATTGAAATTCAAAAATAGCCATTTTTTTTTAAAGCCTTGTCTTTTTAGAACGCGGATGACGCGGATTTGCTTTGCAAAGACACGGATTACCGCGGATTTTTTACTCGCACTTTTTTATTCGCACTTTTTGTCATCCTGAGCGTCCCGAGGCCTCGGGAGAAGGAAACGTAAGTAGCTCAACAAAGATTGGCGAATTTCTATACGGAGTTTCTTGTGTCCCTTCGACTTTGCTCAGGATGACAAACCAAACCTCTTATGAAACCTAAAGCCCTAGCCCTGATAGAAGTGGAAATCCTTTTGTGCCGGTCCCGAGGCTTCGGGAGCCACAAAAGATTGAAACGGATAGCAGGAAATAGCTCCTGAAAAAAATCATTATTCTGTTTATCAATTTAAACCATAAAAAAAACCCGGCAATAAAATTGCCGGGTTCATAATGCTCTCCTTCAGGTAAAAACCAAATAACAAATCAACTGAATTCAATGCATTTATTCGAAATAAAAACCAGATTAAAAAATAAATAACCAAACTCAATTTTAACCGTCCCAATTTTTCTATTTCTAAATTTTCTATTCATTGTAACTAGTTTAAAAAGTTTATTACTTTGAATGATTTTTTGTTTCCTGCTTTGTCTGTTACTACAACTATAAACATTTGTTTTGTTGAGAAACTTTGGTTTTGTAGCAGAATCTCTTTATTATTTTGGATGTTTTGGTGGTTTACCAAATTTTGTCCAATTGTATTAAATACGTCTACACGAGCAATATCTTCAGTTTCGTTTGTAACTGATAAGGCATTGTTTTTAAAGTAAACAATTGTATTGCTTTTTGCCTCAATTTTATCAACTGCCAATGTTTTTGCTGCTGACTGTGATGCGAAATAAGCTGCATACGCTTTAGACAATTCAGATGAATTACCACAAGAAGAGGCATCCCAGTTTACAGACCAAGTCATTAAACCTCTTAAAGAAGGATATGGTCCGCCTGGCTGCATAGTGTATGTTCTTCCTGAAAAAGTGGTTCCGGTTCTTAAATAATGCATAGCATTAATTCCTTCTGTCGGCGTTAAATAACCGCTACCTGCTGCACTTGGACAAGCTGGTAATGCAATAAGAACTTTTGAGGGCGGTAAACCATCAAAATGCATTCCTGTTGTAGCAATGTTATATCCTTTTATAATCATATCGGTTAGGGCTGTTACCATGTTTGATTTCTTAGCTGAACCATAATATTGACCATCTAATCCGTTTTCTCCTCCTGTATTATACAATTGTACCGCTAACAAATCCAATTCATTACGTAAGTTTTGAATGATTGGCAGGAAGGAACCAAAAGTATCCGTATAGGTAGAATATCCTCCTTGTACGTATTGTGTTTCCGGAGCTGCAGTTAATAAAAATCCAGGACCATAGTAAGCTTTTAATTCTTTGAAAGCATCTACTACGTTTTTTAATCTTGGATAAGCAGAAATACCCGCATAAGAAATATCTCTTAAGCCTCCTGCATTAAAATTCATCGATCCGCCTTCAAAATCAATGTCAACTCCATCAAATTGATACTCATCTATAATGGCTTTCAGACCATTAACAAAAATATTTTTTTGAGTTGCATTGTCCAAAACAACATGACCGTTTTGACCTCCGATAGAAACAATAACAGGAACGCCACTATCTCTTAAGGATTTTATATCGTTTTTCAACAATTGTTTATTGAAAACGCCATTGGTCAAGTATCTAGTGTCATTTGTAGTTAATACTGGCGTATAACCATCACGATTAACGGTTTCTACGAAAGAATAATCGACTACGTTAAACTTACTTCCTACCATTTGAGAAAAATATAAAAATGGAGCACCTGCATTTTCCCAGGAATGTGCATATCCTAAAATAATTTTAGATGGAAGCGGAATGAATCTATTAGTGCTCACCGGAGCAATTTTAATTGTATTGTTTAATGTAGTTACAGCAGCTTTATTATCTGTTGCTTTGATTACAACCGGATAATCCTGATAAGCAGATGGTGTAAAATTATACGTATAGGTATTATTTGTACCTGCTGTCATGTTAAATGTACCTCCATTTATTGTAATTGTAACACCTGAAACCGATCCGTCACTATCAACAGCTGTAACTGAAATTGGTACAACCTGAAAAGAACTTTGGTTTACAGTAGTATTCGATGGTGAATTCCAAGTAATTACAGGCAATGAATTCGGGCAGTTTGCACCTGAACAAGTTAATGTAAAACTATATGTTTTAGCTTCTGTTGTTCCGTTTGATGCAGTAGCCGTAACGGTTAACGTATGAGGAAGCGAAAACTGATTTGCTGCCGGTGTCCAAACCGATGTGTAAGTTCCCGAAGAATTGGTTGCACTCAAGGTTTGCCCATCTAAACTAAATACAACAGATGAAATTGTAGTCGCATCAGCAGCACTTAATCCTACACTTGCAACAAAATTAATTGCTGATCCTAAATTTATAGCAATCGCCGAAGCTGTTGGCGCTGTAATGGTAACTACTGGCTTAGTCGCAACTACCGCTTGTCTGTTAAAATTATAAACTGTTGGAGTTGTTGGAACTGCAAAGTTGGCTAAGTTATTTGGATAATAAGTCACTTCACCATTTTCCCATGAGTTTAATTTTAAACTCAAAACTTGTGTATAACCTGTTACAACTGCGTTATCGAAAGTATAATTTCCTGATGCATCTGTTGTTGCTAAAACACTTTTCCAGTTATGTGTATTATCTGTCCAAGGTAAAACTAATTCTACTTTTGCACCAGCAACCGGAGTTGTTCCGTTTTTAACTGATCCGCTAATCAAGTTTGCCGCTACCAATGCTGCTTTTGCAGTAGAACTTGTATTGAAGTTATAAACCGTTGGGTTTGCAGGAATTGCAAAGTTGGCCAGATTATTAGGGAAGTAAGCTACTTCTCCGTTTTCCCAAGAGTTTAATTTTAAACTTGTAGCGGTTGTATAACCTGCTACAACTGAATTGTCAAAGCTGTATTTTCCTTGTGCATCTGTTATCGCAATTACGCTTTTCCAGTTGTGTGTGCTGTCTGTCCAAGGTAAAACTAATTCTACTTTTGCACCAGAAACAGGAGTTGATCCGTTTTTAACTGTTCCGCTAATTTTACTTGAAGGAACTACAACAGCGTCCTGAGAAAAGTTTAATGTTTTGCTTGAAGTCAGATTTGTATAAACTGTTGAAGCCGGAGTAAATGTTTGTCCTGCTAAAGCTGCCGTTACAGTATAATTTCCGCCAGCAGGCAAATTAGCAATCGAATAAATTCCGCTTGAATTTGTAGTTGCTGTAAAAGTTCCGGTTGTTGAAGTTGCCGTAACTGTTACGCCTGAAACCGGAGTTGTATTATTTAAAACAGTTCCGCTTACTGTGTAATAAACCACTGGCGCACCCTGAGCAAAATTCAACGTTTTGTTAGCATCAATTGCTGTATAAACTGTTGAAGTTGGCGTGTAGGAGAATCCTGTTTTTGCAGCTGTAACGGTGAAGTTAAGCCCGGCTGTTAAACCTGCAACGCTGTAAACTCCGCTTGCATTAGAAACTGCCGTTAAAACTGTAGATCCAGAAGTTGCTGTAACCGTTACGCCAGAAACTCCTGTTGCACCGTTAAGAACTGTTCCGCTTACAGTATATGTAGGCTGAGATCCGTTAATAACAACTGCCGTTTGGTTCGTTGTTACATTCGTTAACGTTACGGGGGTAAAAGTATACGTCGCTTTTGCAGCTGTAAGTATATAATTTTGTCCCGAAGTTAAGTTGCTGAAAGTGAAATTTCCTCCTGTAGAAACTACGGTTTGCAATATTACATTGCTTGCATTACGCAAATCAACTGTAACATTTGGTACTAAAGCTGATCCGTTTTTTACAGAACCCGAAATACTTACTGTTCCCGGAACTACGCTTCCGAAAGATGTATCTACCTGAGTTAATAATGAGTTTGGAATTGAACCTCTTGTGTCCTGAGATAATTCCCAAACCATACCTCCGGCAAGATTTCTCGATTTAATATACTGCACTTTTAAATCCATTGATTGCTTATCTTCATAAGAAATAAACTGTTTTAAAGTAGCATTGTATAAATAAGGAACTTTTGTGGTATTATCAAAATAGCGTACCCATCCTGCAGAAGCTGCAGTTGGGGTAACTAACATGGTGTTTGGATCTAAATAAGCATGTGAATTTGTAACCGGATTTCCGACAAGATCACAAATTTCGATACTTCCTGATTTTTCGCAGGCTGCAGGGCCATCCCATGTTCCTGTTGGATTTTGCGGGTTTGTACATCCTGAAACGATGTATCTTGGTGCAGCAACGAATAATCCAGGTAAATTTGGATTGGTTCCGTTATTGGCAACATTATCGAATTTTTTTCCGTAAAAAGGCAATCCCATGATTAATTTATTCGCAGGAAAACCAACAACATTCAAATATTGATTCGTTAATTCGTCTAATGATTCTGATTGTGTTGCGCCGTAAAGAGGATCGTTTGTGTTTCCACTTGCATATAAAGGAGCATTGTAGCACGTTTTATCATACCAGTTTCCACCAAAATCATATCCAAAATAAGTAATGTAATCACAATAAGTCGAAATATCTTCTGTCATTCCGTATTGTGCTCTGTTTGATGGTCCTAAATATTGTTTGGCAACATTTCGAACATTGTTTCCGGCAGCAATAGTGACTAATTTATTTGGCATTGCCTGACGCATTGCTTTCAATAAATAAACCAGATTTTTGTTGTCGTCCGGGCTGTACTTTTGTGGAGGAATTGGCGCTCCGTTAATTACTTCAGTACCGTCTGTTCCTCCAGAAAGAGGATATTCCCAGTCGATATCGAATCCATCAATAAATGGGTATTTTACAATGAAGTTTGCCATATCTGCAGCCAAAGCAGCTCTTGCAACAGGACTTGCTGCAATTGGAGAAAGATCCTGTCCTTTTGTCCATCCTCCAACAGAAATTAAAATTTTAAGATGCGGATACTTTTCCTTAAGTTTCATTAAGTCATAAAAGTTCCCTTTTACAGGAGCATCCCACGGAATTCCGCCTTCCATATGCTCAAAATCGGCATAAGTGTCTAAACATAACAACTTTGTGTTTTCCGGATGAGCGGGATCATAAGTTGTTCCATAAAATGAATAATTCAAATGCGTAATCTTACTTCCATCTATCTTGGGCACATTGAAATCCCTTGCATAAATAGACCATTGCGCATAATACCCTACTACTTTTTTACCATGAGCTGGTTGTGCCATGGCGAGCAAGGGAAACAGTAACAATAAGAGCAATCTGTAATAATGTTTCATAATTAATAAATATTGGTTAATAGAAAATAATATTCCAATTATAGTAGATTACACGCCAACAAAGCATGCAAACGACAACAATCGGGATTCAATAAACTGCAGTCAAAAACACTACAATCTCATGGAAATTAATTCATCTTACGTTCTATAAATAAATATTACTATTACTGATTCTACCATAATCATTAGCAAATAGTATTGATTGATATTTATGTATAATTCTTTTAAAAAATTAGTATTACATACAAATGATAAATTTGGGAGAACTCATCAATCTAAATACTTGTTCTGTCATGTTTTTTATTCTTTTTATTTGGTTTTTTAAGGTTAATACTCTTTTTATGGTTATTTTTTAATGATTTTTTTGGTTAATTTTTTTGAAGTCCGAAAAAAAGTTTTGTACCATTAAAGTCTTATTATAATTACCTCTACTGAAATATTCCAGTAGAGATAATTAGAAATCTAAAACAATCATTGTAACTTACTAAACTAATTCAACTCAAACTTTATATTAATTTTTTCAGACTCGCATAAACTGCAAGCTCAACATCTGCATGATCTTTTGTGTTACATTGCTCAATTAAACTTTTTAAATCTTCTTTCTTTAAAATCGATTTGTTATCTAAAACAAGTAACAATTCCTGCGATGCATCATTTAATTTTTTTGATAAAGGTAAAATTGGCTGTATTAACGGCGCATTGGAACTCAACTCAACTAAACCTTTATTTACGGCAATCCATTTGTTTAAAAACCCCGCTACTTTTGCTTTGTTCTCAGGCGTTTTATTGGCCAGATATTGTGTTACTGCCTCATCAAAAGCCAAAGCATCTTTGGCATCCGGCGTACAGGCATCAGCAAAAAGTGTAAACGGAGAATACATTTGGTACTCTGTTCCTCCTTTATTTCTGGTATATCCTTTTAACGGTTCGCAAACATTTGCAAATTCGTTAAGGGATTTTATGTTTTGGTTATTGGCAATGTTTCTTAAAATAACCGCTTTGTTGCGAATGTGCGTTAATCCCAATTCTTCTAATCTAAAAGAAACTGTTTCCAGACGTTTGCGCATATTGGCAACATCTGTAATATCTTCGGCAGACCAAAGTCTTTCTGCAATAGCTGCTGTTCTTGGCCAAACTCTTGAATCTATTGTTGATGGCGTTGTAAGCTCTGTCCACATTGTGGCTTCTCCACCCAATATTTTTGCTTTTTCTTCTGCAGTTAAATCAGCACCTTTTGGCATTGGATCGTTTAAATAATGACTTTCAATTGGATACATCAAATCAATATAATATCCATTTGACAATACTGTTTTGTATCCTTTTTTTACTGCATCTACTAATGACTGACCTGCTACAACACCTTCATTTGGCCCTCTCCAGGAATGGATGATGGCTTCTTTTGACATGTTTTTTGTCAAAATTTCTTCCCAACCCATTAATTGTTTTCCGTGTTTTTTAAGCATTGGCACTAATTGCATCGTAAAATAGGTTTGCAATTCATGATTGGTTGTTAAATTATTTTTCTTTTTAAATGCCTGAATTTTTGGGTTTGCATCCCAATCTTTCCCCTCATTTTCATCTCCCCCGATATGAAAATAAGCTCCGGGAAATAAAGGGCAAACTTCATCAAAAAGTTCACTTAATAATTGATACGTTTTAGGATTTGAAGGATCTAATGTTGGCGAAAAAATACCTGCATTTCTTTCAACTCCATAGGTCGCAATTGCGGTTCCCTGAATATTTTTTTCTGAAGTTCCACCTGTCAGCGTAATCACTTTGCTTCCTATTTCCGGGTACGCCGTAAGAATTGCAGATCCGTGACCTGGAACATCTATTTCAGGAACGATCAAAATACCGCGCTCATCAGCGTATTTTACGATATTTTTAATTTCCTCTTGTGTATAATACATTCCATCCGAAGCTAAATCGATTAATTTTGGATGTTTTTTCATTTCTATTCTCCAACCCTGATCGTCTACTAAGTGCCAGTGAAAAACATTCATTTTCATGGCAGCCAGTCCATCAATATTTCTTTTGATAACATCAACCGGCTGAAAATGTCTTGCAGCATCTATCATTAAACCTCTCCATGTAAATCTTGGAAAATCTGAAATTTGTGAGTTCGGAAAATAAAATGATGTGCTGTTATTCTGCAACATTTGCAATAACGTTTCAAGGCCGTGTAAAGCCCCTAAATCGCTGGTTGCATTAATTGTAATTTGGTTTTGTTTGATGTCTAAATGATAACTTTCATCTTCATATAAACCAATTTTTCCGCTTTTGGTACAGTTTATCTGAAGTTGAGCTGAGGGAAATTCATTTAGTTTCGTAATAAAACCCTGTTCGAAAAAAATACCGGTTCTACCATCTAAACGACGTAAAAAACGTGTTACCCCTCCAAAAATTCTTGGATTTGGATTTCCGGTAATATTTACTTTAAAGTTTTTGGTTAAAGCAAAATTTCCGTCGTTTAAAACAACGCTTTGAGGCCATGGCATAAGATTTAGCTGCTCCTTCTTAATTTGAGCAGTAGAAGTTAAACCTGCTAATAGTAGGACTAATAAATATTTCATTTTAATTTGTTTGAAAAGATGTCACCGAAGTAACATTAATAAATTGGATAACGGAAAAACAAATTCAGACGACTTTCTAGAAACCCTCACAAGTCGCTATGAAAGTCAATCTGAATTTTGTAGTTTGATTCGCTCTCACCCGAATCCTTTTTAAAAACAACGCTAATAGTCAAAACGTTTAAACGCCTCGATAGCTTCATACTCAGCCAAACCTAAATCATCGTATAAGATGGCTGTATTTTTATTACGATCTTCTGCCCTAACCCAAAACTCTCTGGAGTCGTTTCCCTGAAACATTACTCTGTCTTTTTGAGACTGGTGGTACAAAATCGCGTGACGTTTTAATAATACTTCTGATGGAGAAAGCGGAACTGCCATATCAATTTCATGGATGTCCCATTCGTGCCATGCGCCTCGGTACAGCCACAACCAGCAATCATCCATGTATTTCTCCGGTTTCAATTGTTTCATCGCGGCGAAGATTGCGTTTAAACAAACTTCATGCGTTCCGTGTGGATCTGCCAAATCTCCGGCTGCAAATACCTGATGCGGTTTTATTTTTGCAATAATATCTTTTACAATTGCAATGTCTTCAGGCCCTAACGGATTTTTCTTTACTTGTCCTGTTTCATAAAATGGAAGATCCAGGAAATGTGTATTTTCATCTTTTAAGCCAATATATCTTGTTGCTGCATAAGATTCTCTTCTTCTGATTAGTCCTTTTAATTTTCGAACTTCCAAAGAATCAATTTGATTTTCTGATTTGCTATTCAAAAAGTCAATAACAGATTTGAAGTTTATTCCGCTGCCGGCTTCGCCAATAAAATCTTTGGCAACCTCAGCAAATTTTAATGCTTCGTCATCTGTAACAGCTATATTTCCGGAGGTTTGATATACTACGTGTACATCGTGACCTTGTTTTATCAATTTTGAAAAAGTTCCTCCCATAGAAATCACATCATCATCTGGATGCGGACTAAAAAGAATCACTCGTTTTTTTGCAGGATTTGCTCTTTCCGGACGATGTGAATCGTCTGTATTTGGTTTTCCACCCGGCCATCCTGTGATGGTATGCTGCAATACGTTGAACATATTGATATTCAAATCATAAGCAGAACCTTCTTGCGCCAAAAGATCAGACATTCCGTTATTATTGTAATCACGGTCTGTTAATTTTAATATCGATTGTTTTGTTTTTTGGCACAACCAAACAATCGCTTTGCTTTTTAATTCTTGTGTCCAGATACATTCTCCCACAAGCCATGGCGTTTTAAAACGCGTTAATTCTACCGCTGCCGACTGATCTAAAACGAAAGTCGCATTGGGATGGTTTTGTAAAAATGTCGCAGGAACTTCTGAACTTATATCACCCTGAATAGTTCTTTTGATGATATCGGCTTTGTTTTGTCCCCAAGCCATTAATACGATTCTTTTTGATCTCATAATCGTAGAAACCCCCATAGTAATAGCACGTTTAGGAACGTTGTCTATACCATTAAAATCTGATGAAGCATCTACTCTCGTAATGTGATCCAGTGTAATAATTCTGGTTCCGGAGTTAATGTGCGATCCCGGTTCGTTGAAACCTACGTGACCGGTACGCCCGATACCTAATAATTGAAAATCAAGTCCTCCTGCATTTTTAATATTCATTTCATAATCGATACAATATTGATTTAATTCATCAATAGATACGGTACCATCAGGAATATTAACATTTTCAGGTTTAATATCAATATGATTAAAAAGATGCTGATGCATGAAATAGTGGTAGCTCTGATTGTTCTCTTTTGTCATCGGATAATATTCATCCAGATTAAAAGTGATTACATTGCTAAAACTTAGTCCTTCTTCTCTGTGCATTCTCACTAATTCTTCGTAAACTTTTATAGGAGAAGAACCTGTTGCCAAACCCAATACACAAGATTTATTTTTTTCTTGTTTGGTTCTGATTAATTGTGCAATTTCCTGGGCAACGATTATTGAAGCTTCGGCAGAACTTTTGAAAATTTCATTGTGGATTTTCTCAAATCTGGTCTCTTCAAATTTCCCTGCACTTTTATAGCTGATATCAGGTTTTATTTCTAAAGCACTTTTCATTTTTTTCTTTTTTTGGTATGTACAATTTTGGTTTTTGAAATGGTATAAGCAATTTTCACTGCTTATACCATTTACTAACCAAACTTAAAATCTTATAATTCTTTGATATTTTATTTTAGAAATTTGGAGCAGTAGTATCCCACCATAGTCTGGTTCCTCCTGTATCAGGACCTCCTAATTTAGAAATTCCACTATCTACACCACCTTGATTACTTGATTTCTCAGATTGAACAAAGTTGATTCTTCTAACACCAAACTCAGTTGTAATGGTATTTCCACTGTAATTTTTAAGTACCGGGAAAAGTTTTGGGTAACCAGTTCTTCTGTAATCAGACCATGCTTCTTGTCCTTCCGGGAAACCTGCAATCCATTTTTGAGTAATAATTTTTTGCAGTTTAACTTCGTTAGTTGCAGCTTCATCCCAGGCAACAGTAACATTATTAACTGCAGGAGAATTATTTACAGGAAACTTAGGATCAACATAATCTTTAGGCAATTTTACATTATCAGCCATATAAGCTGCTACACCTGCCGCATCTCTTTGTCCGAATGACGCAGCAATACCTTGCTCATATAATGATTTGGCATCACCTCCCATATCCCATCCTCTTAATGCTCCTTCTGCTCTTAAGAAATAAGCTTCAGCAGTTGTCATTAAAACAATTTCGTTAGATTTTGCAACAGTTCCAAGACCAGAAAAATCCTGGTGATCTGCTTTTGCAGCAATATCAATTCCAGTACGAACACCTTTGTATTGACCAGGAAATTGAGATGATGTATCAAAATAATTTTCCATTCTTGGATCTTCGTATCCACCCATAATTGATTCCATATCAGCAGACATACGAATATCTAACCATGAACCACTAATTGTTGCAAGTGGATTTGTATAAACTGGCGATACAATTTTAAATAAATCACCGTTTGACTGCATCACACCAAATTTATGAGATACCGCTTTTTCAGCCTCAAGTTTTGCTAATGCAGGGTTTACTTTTACTATACGCATTGCTAATCTTAGACGCAAAGTGTTAGCAAATTTTACCCATTGTTTGTATTTTCCTTTGTATCCTGATAAATCAGTAGTTTTAAAAGTACTTTCTCCACTATCTCCATCATCAACTCTTTTTGTTAAATCTGCAACTGCAATATCTAATTCATTAAAAAATTGATTGTAAACTTCTTGTTGGCTGTCATATTCTGTTGGACTTGAGTTTCCGTATTTAGAATATATAATTGGACCAAAAGTATCTGTTAGCCTGTGCATTCCTTCAACTTTCAAAATCAATGATAAAGCATAAAACTGATCGAATTTTCCTTTTGATTTCTTTTCGATATCTACAGCATTATACATTACATTTTTATAGGCATAATCCCAGATAAAACCATTCCAACCATCAACTAATGAATAAGTTGTATTATTAATACCTCCTGCAAAACCTGTTGGGGTAGCCATGTAACCTGACCAAATATCACTATTTAGGTTTTGTTGCAATTGGTATACCCACTCAAAATTAGCAGTGATTACCTGAATGTTATTAAAAATAGGCGCAAAACCTTGTTTGATATGATTAAAATCCTGCTCTAATAATTCTGGTGTAATACCTTCCTTATTAGTATTAATTTCTTCAAAATTGTCTGTGCAACCAAACGTTGTCAACAATGAAATACAGACAGCTGCTTTTGTTATATTATTTAGTTTCATGTTTTTAATTTTAGAAAGTTACGTTTAAATTAAGACCGATACTTCTAGTAGATGGTAAACCATAAATATCTACTCCTTGTAACCCTTGACCTGTACTTAATGCAATGTTTGGATCAAATGGCGCATCTTTATAGATAAAGAATAAGTTTCTAGCAATTAAAGAGATACTAGCAGATTGAATAAAAGGTAAAGCTTTTGGATTAAAATTATAACCGATAGAAACTTCTCTAACGCTTACATTTGTAGCATCATAAACATATTCTCCTGTAATACCTGCTCTACCTCCAACTTGTGTATAGTAAGATTGTGCGGTTACATTTGTTACTGCTACGCCATCGCTTGCTCTAACGCCATTTATTGCTACTCCACCTGCATTTCTTGCATCTCCAGTTGCTTTTGAAACTCCAAATGAATCATTTTGAGCTTCTGTTAAACTCATTACATCACCTCCAAAACGACCATCAATCAATACATTAGCAAAGAAAGATCCAAATTTGAATGAGTTTGACCAACCTAACATGAAATCCGGATTAGAATTTCCAACTTCTTCGAAATCAGTTTTTTGAAAAGTTCCGTCATCATTTAATAAAATTCTACCCTGATCGTCTTTTTTAAAGTTGATTCCTTCAATTACTCCATAAGGTTTTCCTTCAACCAAAGCATATCTATAGCTATTTACACCTGCTTCTGTTAAATTCACTCTACCTCCTAATTCAGTAGGGATTTCTTTTACCTTATTTTTGTTTTGAGAAAAATTCACAGCAGTATCCCAAGAAAATTTCTCTCCTCTGATGATTCCTCCACTTAAAACAACCTCAATACCTTTATTTTCTATACTTCCTGCATTAATTCCATAAAAATCATAACCTTGATCGTTTACCGGAGCTACTACTTGTAAGTATTGGTTTTTAGTTTCTGAGTTATAGTAAGATATTTCAAAACCTAATCTGTTATTAAACATTCTCCACTCAGTACCAAATTCAAATTCAGATTTCAACTCTGGTTTTAATGTTTCACCTGGTCTTGGTCCTACTTTAGGATTTATTCCTGAAATTCCCGGCTGAGAATAATATGTAGGATCAGTAACGAAAGGATAAATATCATTACCAACTTGTGCGTAAGTACCACGAACTTTAGCATAGTTAATCCATTCTGGCAATGTTGTCATTTCGCTAATAAGAGCTGTTACACCCACAGATGGATAAAAATAAGAATCATCTACTGTAGACGACCAGTCATTTCTTCCTGCAAGATCTAAGAATAACATGTCTTTATATCCAAAAGTAGTAGCTGCAAAAACTGATTGCACTTCTCTTTGAGAATCTACTGTTTGATAGTTACCTGTGTTGTTATTAAAATTATGAAGTGTAAACCAGTTTGTAATATTCAAACCTCCACTAATTCCAGAATCTAAAATTGTTTTTTGATTCGTTAGTGTATTTGTAATACTTGTACCAATATTTGCATTGAAGGTAAAATCTGAACCAATTTTTGTGTTAATTGTCGCGATTAAATCAGCATAACGTTGTGTACTTAAAGAATTTTCATTGATATATCTTCCGTTTACATGAGAAAGCGTTCCTTGTGTTGTAGCGTATATTTTTTTATCAAAAATACTTGTTACTCTATTATAACTATATCTAGATGCAATACTTAACCAATTGTTCGCTTTATACGTTAAAGATAATGCTCCATTAAAGAAATCGTTTTTATCTTCAGATCTGTTTCTGTTAATTGCCCAATATGGATTTTGCATAATATCTCTATTAGTCATCCAGTTTTGCGCCATTAAGTTTCTCGTAGGATTAAATACTTCATAATTATCTCTGTAATAATCAAAATCATTTCCTCTTGGCATTAAATAAACTCCTGTTAAAGGGTTAAAGTAAAATCCGTTTACTGGTTTATTTGCAATTGTTTGAGATGTATAATTTGCATTAGCAGAAAATATCAATTTATCTTCAAAAAATTTAGCTGTTTGTCTAACTCCAAAGTTGTTTTTCTTTAAGCTGTTTCCAGGTACAATTCCTGTAGCCGAAGTATTTGCATAAGAAAATGCCGTAGAAGAATTTTCAGAACCTATTGAATATCCTATTGAAGTAATTTGAGTGGTTCCTGTATTGAAGAAATCTTTTACGTGATCTTTTGTTTTTCCTGCTGGTCCCCAAGACTCATCAGCACCTGGAGCTGCAACATAATCTGTTTGAAATTTAGGCATATAAGCCGCTTCTTCAAAAGTAGTAACAGATGAAGCAGAAATATTAGCTTTTCCTGTTTTGGCTTTTTTAGATGAAAGTAAAATTACACCATTAGCTCCCTGAGATCCGTATAATACAGAAGCTGCAGCACCTTTAAGAACTGTCATTCCTTCGTAATCATCCGGATTTATTAAAGATACAACATCTCCACCATCACGGTTACCACCTGATAAACTACCAAATGAATCATTTGGCTGACCTGAACCTGAATTTAACATCGGGATACCATCAATTACATATAAAGGCTGACTGTTAGAGATTGAAGAATTTCCACGAATAACTACTTTTGTAGATCCTCCAGTTCCACCAGAACTTTTAGTTACGGCAACACCGGCTATTTTACCAGCGATAGTATTAATAACGTTTGCATCTTTTACACGAGTTAACTCTTCACCTTTTAGCTCCTGAGCAGCATATGTTAAAGATTTTCTCGTTTTCTTAATACCTAATGAAGTTACTACAACTTCGTTAAGTGCGTTTGATGCTGCTTGTCCCATTTTAACGTTAATTGTAGCGGCATCACCTACAACTATACTTTGTGTTTCAAGACCAACATAGCTAAAAACTAATGTTTGTCCTTTTTGTGCTTCAATTGAATACAAACCGTCAAAATCGGTACTTGCACCTTTTTGACCTCCTTGTACTGCAACAGACGCCCCTGGTAACGGCATCCCATCAGAATCTGTAATCACACCTTTGATACTTTTTACCTGAGCAAGCGAAACTTGCGCCGTAAAAGCAATCATAAAGATTAAGAAAATTTTTTTCATGTTAATTTATTTTGTTAGTTATGGTGTAAATTTATTCTTAAGGGATTGTTAAAAAAAATTATTTATACAAACAGCTTTATTTTTTAAACCAACGACATAAAACATTCAATAATGCGTTTCACGAAAACGTTTTCCAATCAATAAACACTAACATTTTTAGCAATTATTAGAATTATATTTAATAAAAAAGAGCATTTGCTTAATAATTGTGTATTATCGTTTTTTCAGCATTGAAACCGATATTTATATAATAATGAAGATATTAAGTAAACCGAAACTAAAAAATTAACAAAATTTAAAGAATACTACAGAAAGTGATTAAGAACAATTATTGAATATCAATTGCCACATAAAGCTGTTGTTTTTATTTTTAACGATGTATATTTTTGATGAATAACATCTAAAAGCGAATACGCATCAAAAGAATCCTGGGCAATTTCCCAAATCATAATTCCGCCTGTGTTTTGAGAAGCAAATTCTACTTTTTGAGTTATTGTAGGTCTTCCGTTATAATAAATTTTTCCAACCTCATCCTGATCTGCAAATTGAGTTCCTGCAGATATAATTTCTCCATAAGTCGAACTTGTAACTTCTTTATAAGTAAAATTATAACCATAAAAAGGAACTCCCAAAGTCAATTTTTCGCTTGGCACATTTTGCAGTTTATGCCAAAAATCTATTCCGGCTTTTGCGTTTTCAAAAGAGCTGTGTTGCCCGGGATTATCCGGTGTCCAGGGTCCGGTACTATCATATGACATGATATTTAGAAAATCAAACGCATTTAAAGCTTCCTGACTTATATTTTCGAAACGCGAATTATTAGGCAAGGCCGCTGTTAAAAGTTTATTTTTCGTTGTGAGTTCTTTTCTTAATTCTAAAACAAAACCGCTGTAACCTGTTGTCACTGCCTCCCATTCGAGATCAACATCTACTCCATCCAAATGATGAAGTTCTGTAAAATTTATAATGTTCTGAATTAAATTTGGCCTGTTTTCGGGATTATCAATTAGATATTTCCAATTTGAAGCTACTTCTTCAGATAAAACTCCGCCTGCGAGCGAAATGCTGATTTTAATATTAGGATTAACTGATTTTACATATTTAACAAGCAAATCAATATCTCCTGTAAAATTCAAATTTCCATTTTTATCCGGATTTGCAAACGCTAGATTGAGATGTGTTAATTTACAAAACTGAATCAAATTCATTTTATCAAAATTATCCGAAGATAAATACCCCACTACTCTGGCTGTTTTATTCTTTGAATTTTCCGGATCAATTTCTTTTTGATGTGAACAGCTATAAACTGAAAAAAGGGAACTTAGAAAAAAAAGGATGCCTAACAAGGCTTTATTTTTTATCATAATTTTTAATTTTAAACTATTGTTTTTAATTTAATTAGAATGAAAATAATACCTTATTAGGCATAACTTTATGTTTGATATTTTTTTAGTTTACATCCCACCAAACTTTACCAAGCCAGTCATTTTTTCCTCCCATTCTTGATAAGGCATCTAAATAGTTTTTCTCATTTTTTTGCATTTCATCATTCGGATAATACAAACGTGTTGGCACAACACCGCCGGTTCCAGAATCTGAATTTGTTATGGGCACTAAATGAGGATAACCTGTTCTTCTCCAGTTTGAATAAGCTTCGATACTATTGAATAAATAGGTAACCCAAATTTGTGTTCCTATTTGCTCTTTTTCTGTTCCGGCTACCAAAGGATTTGCATTTACATATGCATCTATATTTGCCTGAGTTGCAGGCGCAGCTCCATAAATTTCCATTTGTTTAATCCCTGCTTCAACCCCATTTTTATAATAATCAGCGGCAGAGCCTGAAACCCAGCCTCTCACAGCTGCTTCGGCCAATAACAATTGTGTTTCTGAATAACTAACATGCAAAAAAGGAGTTGTTCTTAATTTTAAATAAGGCTGTATTCCAGAGGCTGAATTTGATCCACCGGGAAGATCCCATCTAAACATTCCCGGCTTCACACCTTCATATAGTGTTTCACCCGGCTGTATTGGCGACCACGGAACCACGCTGCTGCTTGTTTTTGGAGTTGCGATCATGGTTAATCTTGGATCGCCATTATCTCTTAAAAAATCTATTAATAAAGAACTAAAATGGTCTCCATGCTCATCTGAAATAAAACCGTAAGACAATCCATTTCCCCTATAATCCAATCTGGATGGATCATCACTAAAAGGAAAATCCAAATGATGCATAATACAGTTGTCATCATTACTGGCAAAAACTCCATTTTGAAAAGCGGCTTTTACTTGTTTTTCAGCTTCTGCAGGATTTACTTCAGAGATTCTCATTGCTAAACGCAAACGCATGGTATTGGCTAATTTTTTCCATTTTGCAATATCTCCATTATAAAACAAATCTCCTTTTACTGCACCTCCTCCGGCATTTAACTGATTAAAAGCTTCGTCTAATTCTTTGAAAAAAGAATTATAAATATCTTCCTGTTTATCATATTTTGGTGTTACAATTCCTTGAGAAAATCCCAAACCGGCTTCTGAATAAGGTACATCACCATAAATATCGGTTAAACGATGTGCGATCATTACTTTCATAATTTTAGCAACAGCATTCATGTTCACAGCAGCGGGATCTGCACTGGTATTATCCAGAATATCAACAATACTTTTTATTTCATGGGCATAAACATTTCTCCATAAAGCGACTGCATACTCTTCGTTATTTTTAAATTTGCTGCCATATTCTGTTACTGCCCAAGAACCTGAATAATGCTGTACAAAACCTCCGGCATATATAAGGTTGGTTCTGTGTTGATAATATCCATCTCCAGACATACACAATTGAGTAAAGGTGAGCTGTCCTGCCGGATTTGGAGATAACGCCACCGGATCTTTTACCAGTTCGTCAAAATTTTCTGTACAGCCAACTACCGTAAATACTGCAAGTATGGCTACTATATATTTAATTTTCATAATTTACTTTTTTAGAATGTAACTTTAATATTAAAACCATACGATTTTCTTGACGGTAATGAACCATACTCAAAACCTTGTCCGTTTCCGGAAGTGTACATAGACTCAGGATCAATATTTGGTAAATCTTTATTAAATGTCAATAGGTTTCTGGCAAATGCCGAAATATAGATTGAACTTATTTTTGAGCTGCCAAAAACACTTCTAGGTATTGTATAGCCTAAACTTACCTCTCTTAATTTAACGTAAGATGCATCATAAATAAAAGGTGCCGGTGTATTTTCAGTAACATTTGACCAATATGTTTGAGGATCTACAGGAGTCGTATTTTTTACGTAAACCGGATTTTCGGCCGTTCCCGTATTTACAACTCCGTTTGCTACATAACCTGCTGTTGGAGTCCAATTCCCTACATTAAAATTTGGATCATTTGCAGCGGCTTCTGCTCTTGCAGCATTGTAAGCATCTCTTCCTTCTGTAGTTACATCCAAAAGCCCTTTTCCTGCAGCAACAGAGTTTGTCATAGAATATACATCCATACCAAACTTCATATCCAATAAAAACTGAAGCGTAATTCCTTTATAAGAAAATCTATTGGTTAAACCTGCCGTCCAATCCGGAAGCCCTTTTCCTAATTCTACTTTTGTATCTGTGTAAACAGGAAGACCGTTTGCCCCTACAATCATTTCTCCCGAAGGTGTTTTTTGAAAATCTTTTCCAATAATAGTTCCGTATTGTCCGCCAACCTGAGCTACAATTGCTGCTCCGGCCCAGCGAGCCTCAGAAATAGTATAAGTATTAATATCGGGATGTAAAGAAAGAATTGAGTTTTTATTCTTAGAAAAATTCAAATCAATTCCCCACTCAAAATTTTTAGTTTTAATTGGCGTACCCGATAAAAATATCTCGATACCTTCATTTCGTAATTTCCCTGCATTTACCGAAAGAAACTCATAACCTGATGTTGCAGAAGATGCTAAATCAAGCGTTTGATCTGCAGTATCTTCACGGTAAACTGTTATATCTGCTTTTAATCTGTTTTTAAAGAAAGCTGTTTCCAATCCAAACTCAATTCCTGTTTTTGATTGAAAAGTAAGATTCGCGTTTGGTGCCGATGAATTTTTAATATTCACAACACTTTGTCCGTCGTAAGCAGAATAAGTAGTATAATTTAATGCATTTTTATAAGCACCCGGTGCATTCGAAACTTTTGCCCATGATGCTCTCAATTTACCATAAGAAAAAGTATTGCTCTGAATAGCAAATGCATCTGAGAATACAAAACCTAACGAAGCTGCCGGATAAAAAGCATCTTTGGTTATCACACTAAACCAGTCATTTCTTCCTGTAAATTCAGCATATAAATAACCTTTATAATCAAATTTTGCAGAACCGTAAACAGAATTTGTTCTTGTTTTGGTTTCTGATGGTGCGTTGATTGTCTGAGTCGAAAAATTACTAATATATTCTGTTCCCGGCTCAATAATATTTGTTCCCTGGCTAGAATTTTCCTGTCTTCTAAAATCTCTTCTGCTTGTTCCTAAAATTCCTGAGAAAGTCAAGTCATTAGCCAATTTAATATCGCTAAAAGTAGCTATGATATCAGTATTCATTTCAGAAACCGTAATATCATTCAATCCAAGATAACCTGTATCTCTTCCCGGCCAGGTGCTTCCAGCCACCATAAAATCTTTAGTGCCAAAATTATAAGTATCTAAACCGGTTCTAAAAGTCAATCCAACCCATTTTTCAAGTTGATACGTTCCCGTAACATTCCCCATAAAACGATTTTTCTTAGAGGTGTTATGATTGGCATCTACCGTAAAATAAGGGTTTAATTGATAAATATTATTATTCCACTTGTAGATTTCTCCTGTATCCGGATCCTGATAATTTTTCAACCAGGCCTGATCTATATTGGGCGCCAAACCACTCAAAGAATAACCTACATTGTTTGGAGAATCTCCCAAACCAGGTCTGTTTTCGGTATTTTCAACCATGTAATTTACATTTGCCGCCAAAGTAAATTTTTCTGATTTTAAAGTAGCATTCAAACTGGCATCATTTCTTTCTAAACCTGAACCCGGAACAACATCATCATTTTTAAGATTGTTGAATCCAAAACGAATATAAGCATTCTCACTTCCGCCAGAGAGCGAAATTCCGTTAGTTGTTGTAAATCCCGTCTTAAAAAAATCCTGAATATTATTGTCTACTTTGGCATAAGGTTTCATAGAACCATCAAATATTATAACCTGCTGCCCAACTGTTTCCGAGAATTTCGGTCCCCAGGCACTTGTAGTATATCCGTAAATTTCAGAAGGCGCTTTTGAAGGGTCCGGCAAAATCCCGTGAGATCCCGTTCCATAATCACTTTGAAAATCCTGATATTTAGCATTTACTCTGTCAAAACTAACACCGCTGGTAAGTTCTACCTGTAATTTACCTTTGCTTCCTTTTTTGGTTGTAATCAAAATTACACCATTCAAAGCTCTGGAACCATATAAAGCAGATGCTGCTGCACCTTTTAATACAGTCAGACTCTCAATATTATTTGGGTTTATGCTTGAAATTCCGTCACCGTTATCTCTTCCATCAAACCATTTGCTTGAAGCTGCAGTGTCATTAGACAACCCTGTATTATCAATAGGAACTCCATCTACAATATAAAGCGGCTGGTTATTCTCGCCTATACTCGAAATACCCCTAATAATAACCCTTGTACTTCCGCCGGCACCTGTGGCTGGTATAGAAACATCTACACCCGCAATTTTACCAGAAAGTGCTGTCGCTACATTGGTTGTAATTACCTTATTCAACTGGTCGCCTTTGATGTCCTGAACTGCGTAACCCAGTTCCTTCTTTTGTCTCTTAATACCTAATGCCGTAACTACAACTTCATCTAAGTTTTGGGCATTTTCTTCAAGCGCCACGTTTACTTGGGGAGAATCTCCAATTGTTACAACTTTAGTTTTAATTCCAATGTATGAAAATACTAAAACATCTCCTTTTGATGCCTCAATACTGTACATCCCATCATAATCTGTTTGTGCTGCCTTCGCTGTTCCCTGGATAAGAACAGTAACTCCTGGCAACGGCAGTCCTTTTTGATCGCTTACTAAACCTTTTATTGTTTTTACTTGTGCAAGAATAACCTGCGACGTAAAAAAAACAACAAAGATTAATACAATTTTCTTCATTTTTGTCATGGTTTTGTTAGTTAAGCGATAAATCTATTGTTAAAATTAACATAAATAAAACTTTTTAAACAAACTACCCTAAACCTTAAACAAACAACAGAAAACAATCAATAATACGTTTTACGAAAACGATGCCTTTAAAAAATAATCGACGAAATGCCATTTTTGATAAAATTTTATTCAAAAGAATTGCGTTTTACCAACTAATTGTTTAAAGTTGCAAATTATTATTCCTAAGAATAATTACATTAACCCCCAATAACCAAAATTGAACGAAATTCAAAAATTAAAATTTGAAATAAAACTGCAAAATCATATTTGGTTTTGGGGAAGTTACTTTACTCTTAACTTTTTAAGATGGGGAGCCTATTTTAATGATTATCCTTATTCATTCAAATCGAACCTGATTGAATTTTCATTACACATTCCGTTAGTCTATTTTAATCTTTTTGTTTTGGTACCGAAATTTGTACTAAAACAGAAATACATTCAATATACTTTTGCCCTAATTTTAAGCCTGTTCGGCATTTATTTATTAAAAACCGCACTTACCTATTATATTATATCTGAGAATATCTGGCCGGAAGCCAACAGAGAATATCATCCGTTTGAAATCAATCATATTGTTGCTGTTTGCATTGGCGAATTATATGTATTGGCCATGGCTTCATCTGTTTACCTGACTTTAACCTGGCTAAGGGAAAGAGAAAGAAACAGATCATTAAGAGAAAATCAGTTTAAAATCAAATTGAAATATTTGGAGAATCAAATTCAGCCGCATTTTTTCTTCAATACCTTAAATAACTTATACGCCTTATCTTTAGAATCTTCAAATAAGGTTCCTGACGTAATTATTAAGTTATCCAATTTGATGGAATATGTCTTGTATGATGTTAAAGGAACCAAATTTGTTCCGCTTATAAAAGAAATAGACTATATTCAGAATTATATTGAAATTGAGAAGTTACGTTTTGAAAATGTAGAAGTTACGATAAATCTTGAGTCGGATATTGAAGATATTGTTGTGCCTCCGCTAATATTTATTTCGCTGGTTGAAAACGCCTTTAAACATGGCGGACTGAACAACAAAAACTTAAAAATCAAGATCAATTGTAAAGTTATTGATAATAAAAGGTTAGATTTTGAAATCTTAAATAATTTTGTAATTTCACAAAATCTTAACCCGAAAAGTGGTATTGGATTAGTCAATACCAAGAAAAGACTGAAATTAATTTATAAAAATGATTTCAGCCTAAAACACAAAACTAAACTAAATTACTATATAATCCGCTTGCAAATACCTATTCATAATGAAGATTAAATGCGTATTGATTGATGATGAGCCTTTGGCTATCAAAGTCTTGCAAAATTATTTCAATAATTTTACAGATTTTGAAGTGATCGGTACATTCAATAATTCTCTTGAAGCACTTGATTTTATCAACAGCACAACTGTTGATGCTGTCTTTTTAGATATCAATATGCCAATGATGACAGGATTTGAATTAATTAGCTTAATCGAAAACAAAACCAAAGTCATTATCACAACAGCTTTTAGGGAGTTTGCAGCCGAAAGTTACGATCTTGATGTTCTTGATTATTTAGTAAAACCCATTCCGCTGCCCAGATTTATAAAGTGCATTAACAAGATTACTACCGAGTACAATTTAAAAAACAATATTAAGGTCGAAACCACAAAAGGTGATTCTCATATTTTTATTAAGGTTGATAAAAAAATGATGAAAATCAATATTGAAGAAATCCTTTTTATCGAAGGAATGAAAGAATATATTAAAGTTGTTACGCCTGATAAAACCTATATTACCCATAAATCCCTCACTTCTTTGTCTGAAGAATTACCGGCAGATCGTTTTTTAAGAATTCATAAATCGTACGTTATCGCCCTAAATAAGGTGAAATCTATCGAAGGAAACCGCATACAGATCCAATCTTACACCATTCCTATTGGTAGAAATTACAGTAAAGATGTTAAAAACAAAATTTTAGAGTAAATACAATTTCATTTTTCATTTTCTAAGTAGGTTAAAATTAACACATTGTTGAAAAAATGATGCCGTTGGTTTAAATTTAACATTATTTGTGCCTTTTTATTTTTTTTTGAAACACTTAACAAATATATTTACGGTCTTCAAAAAACAATAAAATTAAAAAATTAACCTTATCACAATTATGAGTTCAGAAAATGTGCAAACTAAGTGGGGACAGTTTATTCCTCTAGTTATCGTATTCTTCTTTTGGGGTTTTGTCGCTGCAAGTAACGACATCTTGATTCCTGTTTTTAAAACAGCCTTCAACTTATCTCAAGGAGAAAGTCAATTAGTATCTTTAGCTTTTTATATCGCTTACACCGTAGGATCGCTAATATATATGGGAATCTCCGCTTTAATCAAAGAAGATTTAGTTAACAGAATAGGATATAAAAACGGTCTTTCATTAGGTTTACTTATTTCTGCTCTTGGAACATTATTATTTTATCCGGCTGCAAATACAGGATCTTTTCCTTTAATGTTATCTGGGTTATTCATTGTAGCACTTGGTTTTTCATTACAACAAACAGTTGCAAACCCTTTAGCAATTGCTTTAGGACCAATTACAACAGGATCTCAGCGTTTAACATTAGCAGGTGGAATTAACAATTTGGGTACTACAATCGGACCGCTTATTGTGAGTTTTGCAATCTTCGGATCAAGCACAGGATCATCTACTTTAAGTATCGAGAGTGTAAAAATTCCTTATTTAATACTTGGTTTAGCCTTTTTATTAGTGGCTATTTTATTAAAATTCTCTTCATTGCCAGACAGACCTGCTCTAATCGAAGAAGAAATTGCACATGATGGCGCAACAGCAAAAAATTCCGCATTACAATATCCACAATTGGTAATGGGAATGATCGCTATCTTTCTTTATGTTGGTGTAGAAGTTTCTACTGCAAGTAACTTACCAGCTTATATGGAAAGTAAATTAGGATTTTTAACTCAGGAAGTTGCTCCTTATATCTCTTTATATTGGGCAAGTTTAATGATTGGTCGTTGGACAGGAGCTATTGAAGCTTTTACTGATAAAGCTAGTTTACAACAAATATTACGTTTTGTAGCACCATATTTAGCATTTGGAGTATTTCTGGCTGTAAATGCAATTGCAAAACACGATTTAACACCGTTTTATATTTACGGATTAATCATTTTAGTATTAATTGCTGCTGATATTGCAAGTAAAGGAAATCCTGCTAGAATGTTATTAATTTTCTCTGCATTAGGAATTGTTGCCTTAGCTATCGGAATGTCGACTAGCGGTATTGTGAGTGTTTATGCTTTTACAAGTGTTGGTTTATTCTGTAGTACGCTTTGGCCATGTATCTTTACATTAGCAGTAAGCGGACTAGGAAAAAATACAAGCCAGGGAAGCAGCTTCCTAATCATGATGATTATGGGTGGTGGAGTTATCAGCTGGTTACAAGGTTTTGTTTCTGAATTCATTGGTATTCAAGCAAGTTACATTGTAGGTATCTTATGTTTTGCTTACCTTGCGTTTTACGCATGGAGCGTGAGCGGAATTCTTAGAAAACAAGGAATTAACTTTGACAAAAAACTTTCAGGAGGGCACTAAACTTCTTTAAATAACAATATAAAAAATCCCAAATTCCAATTTTATAGATTGGAATTTGGGATTTTTTAGTTTTATGATTTACGTCTTGTAAGCAAACCCAACAGGTTTTAAAACCTGTCTGGTTTATCGCCGGGTTTGTCGATAAAAAATTCCACCCGAAATTTGGAATTTGGAATTTATTTTTTGGAATTTAAACTTTATTTCGCATTAATAATATTCTTCAAATTCTTTTTAAAAACAGCTTTATTTTGTTCCGATAAAGTATATACAACATCTTTATCGGCATGAATAATCACTTTATCTATATTCGTCGCTAAAAGCGCTTTTGGATCCTTAATTTTTAATGTACAGGCACCATCAAAATAACCATCTTCTTCGATTGTTTTTTTGGCAGCCAGAACAGTTCCGTCACTCAAAACAGCCGAAATTGTCATTGTACTATTTAATGTATTTGAATAAAAACCATCCATTACCAACAATAATCGGTATGAATTTTTCATTTCAGGACCTCTAAACTCGTGACGTGTAATATTATAACGTAAACCTTTTGCCAAAGTCTGAAATTTTGAAGTACAATCTAATTCAAAAGTAGCCACATCTCCGGCTTCGTTTACAGATGTTAATACTTTTGCCTGGGAATTTGCAGTGATATTTACTGCCAAAAATGCGAAAATCAGAATAAGTTTTTTCATATGTCATTCTTTTTGAGACACATAAAGATAAAAAAAATCACCATCTTTCTTACAAAAATGGTGATTTTTAATTATTTATTTAAAGTAAACTATTTGTTTCCTTTCTCAAAATCAGCAACAAACTGAGCTAATCCAATATCCGTTAAAGGGTGTTTCAACAATCCGTAAATTGCAGAAAGTGGTCCAGTCATAACATCAGCTCCAATTTTAGCGCAGTTCACAATATGCATTGTATGACGCACAGAAGCAGCTAAAATTTGAGTTTCGTATCCGTAGTTATCATAAACCAGTCTAATTTCTTCGATCAGGTTTAAACCATCTGTAGAAACATCATCAAGACGACCAATAAATGGAGAAACATAAGTAGCTCCAGCTTTTGCCGCCAAAAGAGCCTGACCAACAGAAAATACAAGTGTTACATTTGTTTTGATTCCTTTATCTGAGAAATATTTCGCAGCCATAACACCTTCTTTTGTCATTGGCAATTTAACTACGATTTGATCATGTAATTCAGCTAATTCTTCACCTTCCTTAATCATTCCATCATAATCCAACGCATTTACCTCAGCACTTACATCACCTTCTACAAGATTGCAGATGTCAACATAATGTTTCAGGATATTGTTTTTTCCTGTAATTCCTTCTTTCGCCATCAATGACGGATTAGTCGTTACACCATCCAAAACACCTAAAGCCTGTGCTTCTTTAATTTGAGCTAAATTAGCTGTGTCAATAAAAAATTTCATAATTATATCTATTTAATTGTGTTGATTCTATTTGATGTCTTCGGCAACCGTAATCCGGTTTTTGCCGTTATCTTTTATTCTTTTTAATTCACAAAGAATGAGCCTGCTCACCTTACATAAATTTCGGTGCAAAATTACAACTTATAATTTTCCCAAAATTAAAATCTTAAAAATAATTCTACATTTTGACATTCCTCTTTATATAACCTTCATTAAAAAAGCGTATTTTTAAAGTCAAAATAAGTCCAAAAGTGCTAGAAGAGAATTTTCAACAAGACGTTACTAATATCCAGAATATTACAATTGTTCCAACTTTACTAAATGTAATATGCCAAACAACCGGAATGGGTTTTGCAGCCGTAGCAAGAGTTACAGAAGATCGGTGGATAACCTGCAGTGTTCAGGATAATGTTGCATTTGGTCTAAAACCCGGAGATGAATTACAAGTAAAAACCACAATTTGCGACGAAATTCGCCAGGACAAAAGAGCAGTAATAATAGACAATGTTAGTGAAGATCCTGAATTTCGTTATCATCATACTCCAGCAATGTATGGACTTCAAAGTTATATTTCGGTTCCGATTATGCTTAAAGACGGAAGTTTTTTTGGAACACTTTGTGCCATCGATCCGAAACCAAATAGCTTAAAAACATTCAAAGTCCGCGAAATGTTTAATTTGTTTGCTGATTTAATTTCATTCCACATCACAAGTATTGAAGAAGCAAACGAAAGCAAAACGATTTTAAGAGAGAAAGACAATCTTCTTGAAAAAACCGAAATTGAAAAACAAAAAGCTGTAAAATCAAAATCAGACATTGAGAAAAAACTTATTGAGAAAAACATCTCTCTTGAAAAAATGAACAATGAACTCGAAGCATTTAATTATATTTCGAGTCATGATTTACAGGAACCTTTGCGAAAAATTCAGCTCTTTACAGATACTATTGAACGTGAAGAAGTAAATAATTTATCTGAAAAAGGCAAAACTGCATTCAATAAAATCAAGACTTCGGCTTTTAGAATGCAAAATCTAATCAATGATCTTTTAATTTATTCTAAAACAAAATTTGACGATAGAAAATTTGTACTTAAAGACTTAAATGAAATCACCAGAGACGTTATCGAAGATCTTACAGATGAGTTTGAAAATAAAAATGTAGTTTTTGATATACACGGTTTAGGAAAACTTTCTGTAATAGAATTTCAATTCAGACAGCTTCTTTATAATTTGATTAATAATTCAATGAAATTTGCAAGTCCTGATCGAAATTTAATCATTACAATCTCATCAAAAATCACAAATGGAATACTCGAGAAACTTTCTCCTCTTACCAAATATTACCAAATAACCATTGCAGACAATGGCATTGGGTTTGATCAATCTTATAACGAAAAAATATTTGGACTTTTTCAGGCCTTACACACAAAGCCGATAAAAAGTACCGGAATAGGACTTACAATAGTCAAAAGAATTGTAGAAAACCATAACGGCTTTATTAGAGCAGAAGGAATTTTAAATCAAGGAGCAAAATTTGATATTTTTATTCCATTAGAGTGAAATAAGATAGCGTTTTTTTTTTACCGCAAAGAACGCAAAGGTTTTTATCTAACTATACTTTCTAAAAACACAAAGTTCGCAAAGCTAAGTAAACACAAAGCTTTGCGAACTTTTTATTTATTCTAATAAAAACTAACTGTAAAAAATCCTTGCGAACTTTGCGGTTAATTTTTTTTCATTACAATTGAATAATTATAGTTTATAATGGTTCATTAGCATTTTTTCATACATTTTATCCGGAAGCGCACGTTTTAAAACGATCGAGAATTTCTGCATAAAAACGCCTACTTTATAATGCACTTTTGGCTTTTTTTGCTGAATAATTTTGTAAACTGCCTCAGCCATTTCATTCGGATTACTTCCAGCATCAACATGTTCGTTCATAGTAGCAAGCACATCTCCATAAACTTTTTCATAAGCAGAACCTGAAATAACCGGTGCATGATAACGTCCTGAAGCAATATTAGTAGCAAAATCTCCAGGTGCTACGTTGGTGATCTCAATCCCAAAAGACTTTACTTCCATTCTTAAAGCTTCGGTAATTAATTCTAAAGCTCCTTTTGATGCAGAATAAACACTTCTGTACGGCAATCCCATATAACCGGCAATTGAAGTAATATTAATAATCAAACCCGATTTTTGCTCACGCATTTGTGGCAAAACCGCTTTCATCACTTCTATTGGTCCAAAAAAATTGGTTTCGAAGTTATTCTTGATTTCTTCAGTCGGAATTTCTTCCAAAGGCCCCGTAATTCCAACTCCGGCATTATTAATTACAATATCCAATCGCCCGGAAGTTTGAATAATTTTGGCTACCGCCGATTTAATAGATTCGGTATTTCGAACATCTAAAGCCACGAGTGGAAAAACAGAATTTAATACTTTTTCAGGGTTTCGACTTGTTCCATAAACAACGAAACCTTTTTGATGCAAAAATTCTCCAATAGATTTCCCGATCCCTGAAGATCCTCCGGTAATTAAAACGACTTTATTCATATTATGGGGTACTAGGTTATTTGTTATAAATTAAGAGATCTTTAAATTATTTTTTACCGCAGAGGGCACAAAGGTTTTTCGCAGAGTTCACTAAGATTGAAGTTGTGTTTACACAATCTGAGTCCACAAAGCTTTGCGTCCCGAAACTTCGGGATGCCTTTTCACAAAAGCTGAGAGTAAAAAATCTTTGCGAGCTTTGCGGTTAAATTTATTTACCCCTCCACAGGTTTTAAAATTCATCCAACTTTCCTCAGTACCAAAAATAAAAAAATCCTCCAGAAGGAAGACTACTTTTAAATTAATTCTAAAAAAAAATCCTGAAACATTTCAGGACATATAAAATAAAAAATGGCAAGCGACCTACATCGCACCGCTCAACCACGTACCCTTGCTATGTTCCCATCCTGGGGGAGTCTGCAGGAGCTGGTCGTGTAGGACTTGCCGGTGCAAATATACAATCTTTTTATATTTTTGCAAGACCTTTGTTGCTATAAAAATATCGTCGTATATTGGCTTATTCAAATTTTTAACTATGAAAAAATATAACTTCCTAACTTTCATTTTATTAGGAATCACATTAATTGGATGTGGAGATACAAAAAAAGGTGAAAATTCTTTATTTAACATCGATGATTCCGCTTTTCCTGCTCATTTTTCGTCTCAGGAATCAGTTTCTATTGGAATTTTAAACCCAAATTCGAAAGAAATTGATAGTATCGCCTACTTTGTTAATGACAAAAAAGTGGGTAGCAAAAAAGGAAATGAAAAATTTAAATTTGAATTAAAAGATCAAAAATTAGGATATCAATATCTAAAAGCTACCGTTTATTTTGGTGGAGATTCATCTGATGCTACAAAAAGAATCGAATTGGTTTCGAATGTTGAACCAAAATTATTGAAATATAAAATCGTAAATACATATCCGCACGATACAAAAGCTTTTACAGAAGGTTTAGAATTTCACGACGGTGTTTTATTTGAAAGTACCGGGCAAAAAGCAGATTCTTACTTTAGATCTGTTGATTATAAAACCGGAAAAGTGATTCAGCAAGTTGATCTTCCAAAAGAATATTTTGGTGAAGGAATTACTTTTATAAATGGCAAATTGTTTCAATTGACATGGCAGGAAAAAACTGGTTTTATATACGATGCAAAAACGCTTAAACTGGAAAAAACCTTTAAATACGATAAAGATATTGAAGGCTGGGGAATGACGCATGATGATAAATATATTTATCGCTCTGACGGAACGGAGAAAATCTGGAAAATGGATCCTGAAACCCAAAAAATGATTGATTATATTAATGTCTATTCCGGAACTTCAAAAATTAAAGTTCTGAATGAGCTAGAATTAATCGACGGAAAATTCTACGCAAATGTTTGGCAAAAAGATGCTATTGCGGTTGTAAATCCAACTTCGGGAGCTGTTGAAGGAATTCTGGACATGTCTGGTTTACGCAAATTTATCAAACATCCTGAAGCAGAAGTTTTAAACGGAATTGCTTATAATCCTGCAACAAAAACCATTTTTGTAACGGGTAAATATTGGGAAAAAATGTTCGAAATAACAGTTTCAGAAAATTAAATTCCAATCCCGACACATCGGGATAAATTCCAAATTCCAATCAACACGAATTTCACAAATTTTCACGAATTGATTAGTGTTAATTTGTGACCCGAGACCGTAGGACGAACTGGCGAAGCAAATTTGTGTTTTATATAATTACTATAATAATTAAATTCTTAACAATGATTACTTTAATCACAAACATAAAAGAATTACTTCAGGTTCGTGAAACGTCTGTTTCTAAGGTTTCTGGTGCTGAAATGGCGGTTCTTCCCACTATAAAAAATGCTTATTTAGTAATTGAAAATAATCTAATTGCAGATTTTGGTTTGATGGAAAATCTTCCCGAAATCAATGCTGATGAAGTTATTGATGCCACCGGAAAAATCGTTTTGCCATCCTGGTGCGACAGCCATACGCATATTGTATATGCAGGAAATCGCGAGCAGGAATTTGTAGATCGAATTAACGGATTCTCTTATGAAGAAATTGCCAATCGCGGCGGCGGAATTTTAAACTCTGCTAAAAAATTAAACGAAACTTCTGAAGAAGAAATTTATGAGCAGTCAAAAGTTCGTTTGGAAGAAGTAATGCATTTAGGAACGGGAGCTGTTGAAATAAAATCCGGTTACGGACTTACTATTGAAGGTGAGTTAAAAATGCTTCGCGTTATCAAAAAACTGGCAGCAAATTATCCTATTTCAATAAAAGCAACATTTTTGGGCGCTCATGCATTTCCTTTACATTACAAAGAAAACAAACAAGGTTATATTGATGAAATTATAACCAAAATGCTTCCGGAAATCGCTCAAAATAAACTGGCAGATTATATTGATGTATTTTGCGAAACCGGTTATTTTTCTGTTGAAGAAACAGAGAAAATAATGGAAGCCGGAATTCAATTCGGCTTAAAGCCAAAAATTCATGTGAATCAATTTAATTCTATTGGCGGGATTCAGTCCGGAATTAAATTTAATGCGCTTTCAGTCGATCATCTTGAAGTTATGAAACCGGAAGACATTCAAGCCTTAAAAGACACGGAAACGATGCCTGTGGCCTTGCCGTCCTGTTCTTATTTTTTAAGCATTCCTTACACTCCTGCCCGCGAAATGATAAAGGCCGGTTTACCACTTGCATTGGCAACTGATTTCAACCCTGGCTCTACTCCATCGGGAAATATGAATTTTGTTGTTGCAACGGCGTGTATCAAAATGAAAATGACTCCCGAAGAAGCGATTAACGCAGCAACAATAAATGGCGCATACGCAATGGGAATTTCTGAAACCCACGGAAGTATTACAAAAGGAAAAAAAGCCAACCTTATCCTCACTAAGCCTATTTCATCTTATTATCAGATTCCATATGCGTTTGGCAGTAATTTAATAGAAAGTGTTTTTCTAGAAGGTGAAATTTTGTAAAGGCAATTCATAAGTTAAAAAATACATAAAAATCTTACAATAAAGATTTTAAGTAAAAGAATTGTCTATATTTACAAATCAGATTTTTTAAATATGGAAATGTTAGTTCACATAATAGATTTAGGCAAATTTGGTTTAAAACAAAGTGTTTTAAGTACCAAAATAAGCTTGTATTCGAACAAGAACATTTCTGTATTATCTTCTTATAAATTAAAAATCTTCCCGAATTGTTAAGCACCAGCGAGTGTGCTTAATAAAATCCTATAAAACTTTTCTAAATATGCTATTCCAATCTTCATTGGATATTGGCTACTCGCTATAAAGTTTTTTTTATTACGAATAAATTATAGAATCATCGGCTTTACACTATTTTTTAATAATTAAAACAAGAAGATCATGGCAAAGGTTAATAATTTAAAAACTCCGTCGACAGATTTAAAAGCAAAAAAACAAGAGAAAATTTTAAAAAAGCTGGAAGAGCAACAAACCAGAAAAAGAAAATAGATATTAAATTATTGTGATTTTTAATTTAATAAAAAAAGGTCTGTGAAGAAATTCACAAACCTTTTACTTTTACTTTAAATAATTCTTATCTTAAAGAAAAACTAGTTTTAGAAACTAATTCGTCATTATCAAAAACATTGATAAAATAAGTTCCTTTTTCGAAGTCTTTACCTGGTAAATCTTCAGAAACCTGTACAGTTTTGTTTTCGTACTGAATTGTTTTCTTGAAGCTGTAAGTTAAAGTATTGTCTCCAAAACTTTCTGTTTTCTTATCTCCTAAAACATTGTTTTTAGCATCGATAACCTGAATATAGTACGTTTTATCTCCAGATTTTGCAATTTGATTTTCAGCAATAGTAAAACTTACTTTTAAAACGTCAGCACGGCTTGCTTTATCTGTTTCAATTTGTTTTCCTGAGCTTTTCAATTTGTAAGCTGCAGTTTTTGTATTCAAAATTGATAATTTAGAACCCTTTTCAACTGTTTTAGCCAATTCTTCGTTTTGACCAACTAAAACTTCGTTGAATTTTTTAGATTCTCCTAAAACTACAATAGTACTATCTCTCTGAACTGTTAAAACACCATTTTGTTTTTTCAATTCATCGTTTTCAGCAACTAAAGTTTTCATTTTAGCCTGCATGCCTACAACTTGATTTCTGTATTTAGATACATCTCCTTTAGATTTATTTAAATCATCCATCAAAGCTACTACTTTATCTCTTTCCTGAATTAATTCATCAGACATTGAAGTGTTTTCTGCAATTGCAGCATCGTAAGTTGCTTTTAATTCCTGCAAATCTTTCATAACAGATTCTTTCTCTGTTAGAGTTGTGGTAAGTTCAGTTTTAACTACATCTGTATCAGATGATAATTTAAAAATATACACTAAACTTCCAATTAGTAGTACTGCTAAAACAGCGATTACCGCCTTTAGACTTGAGTTGTTTTTGTTTGGGTTTTCCATATTTTAATAATTTTCTTAAAAACAAATTTAATAATTAATATATCGTTATAACGTAAGTTACTACAATTATATTATTTTTGAACAATATTTTTTTTTATGGAGAAACTAATCCCATTTACTATTAATGATTTAGCTAAAGTAACCAACCATCGAAGTGGTGAAATTAAGTTTGGAGAAAAGATGATTATCATTCCAAATGGAGTTGATAAAGTCAATTTCCTGAAAGAAAGTGAAGCTAAATATGTACTTTTAGGAATTCCTGAAGACATTGGCGTGCGTGCTAATTACGGAAGACCGGGAACGGCATCTGCATGGGAAAGTGCCATAAAAAGCATTGCAAACATTCAGCATAACCGTTTTGCCAAAGGCAGCCAGATTATTGTTTTAGGACAAATTAATGTTTCTGCAGAAATGCGTGATGTTGAAAATCTTGATTTTAATGATATTGATGACCGCTCAAAATTAAGCCAGCTTGTTGAAAAAGTTGATAAGGAAGTTTCTCATATTATCTTTACTATAATAAAGGCCGGAAAAACGCCAATTATCATTGGAGGAGGCCACAATAATGCTTACGGAAATATTAAAGGTTCCGCTTTAGCAAAAGGAAAGCCAATAAATGCTATTAATTTTGATGCGCATTCAGATTTCAGGATTCTTGAAGGCCGTCATAGCGGAAATGGATTTTCTTATGCGTACGAAGAAGGTTTCCTGAAAAAATATTTCATTTTTGGACTTCACGAAAATTATACTTCAAAAAGTGTTCTTGATATAATTAAAAAATTAGAAGATCGTGTACGCTATAATACTTATGATAGTGTAAATATTCGCAAAGAAAAAGATTTCGACAGAGAAATGGCTTTGGCTTTAGAATTTATCAAAACAGATTCATTTGGTATCGAGATAGATCTGGATGCAATTCCGAATATTGCCAGCAGTGCTATGACAATCAGCGGGTTTTCAATAGAAGAATTACGTCAGTTTGTTTCATTTTTCGGACAGCACAGAAATGCCGCCTATTTACACATTTGTGAAGGTGCACCAGACTTAGATCAATCGCCAAATAATCATCTTATTGGAAAATTAATTGGTTATTTAATTACTGATTTCATAAAAGCAAACAACGAAAAAATTTAACTTATACCAGCTGAAAATTAGATCATTTGCCAAATAAACCCCAATTCAAACAGACCATTGGCTGAATAAACCTATCTTTGCACAGATTTTTAGTACTTAAAACTAAATTTCTTAATACCTAAGATATGTTATTTGAAGATTTATCACTTTCCAAAAGTATACAAAAAGCCGTATTTGAAGAAGGCTATTTAAACCCCACACCTATTCAGGAGCAATCTATTCCGATCGTTTTGGCCGGAAGAGACCTTATTGGCTGTGCACAAACAGGAACAGGAAAAACAGCAGCATTTGCTATTCCAATCATACACCAATTACACCGAATTGTAGGTTCATCAAAAAAAGCCAAGGTAATTCGTGCCCTTATAGTTACGCCAACCCGTGAACTTGCAGTTCAGATTGGGCAAAGTTTTGACACTTATGCCAAATATACCAACCTGACGCAATTAACGATTTTTGGCGGCGTTTCTCAAAATCCGCAAGTTGATACTTTGAAAAAAGGTGTTGATATTTTGGTCGCAACCCCGGGAAGATTACTGGATTTACAAAAACAAGGTTTTCTTGATCTTGATCATTTGCATACTTTAGTTTTAGATGAAGCCGATCAAATGCTTGATATGGGTTTTATTAATGATGTAAAAAAGATTGTAAAACTAACGCCTAAAAATCGTCAGACTTTATTATTCTCGGCTACAATGCCTATCGCAATTAGAGAATTGGCCGAAATGTTTTTGCAGGATCCTGCAAAAGTAGAAGTTTCGCCTGTTTCATCAACAGCAGAAAATGTAGAGCAGCGTGTGTATTTTGTTGAAAAAACAGAGAAAAGAAATTTACTTTATCATTTAATAAAAAACGAAAACTTATCGAATGTTTTGGTTTTTTCGAGAACCAAACACGGAGCTGATAATGTTGTAAAAGCATTGCGCAAAAAAGATATCCCTGCAGAAGCAATTCACGGCGATAAATCCCAAAATGCAAGACAACGTGTTTTGGATGCTTTTAAAAATAAAGAAGTTGGTGTTCTTGTTGCTACAGATATCGCCGCAAGAGGAATCGATATTGATCAATTGCCTTTTGTAATTAATTTTGATTTGCCGAATATTCCTGAAACTTACGTACACCGAATTGGTAGAACGGGACGTGCAGGAAATGGCGGAATCGCAATTTCATTTTGCAGTAAAGATGAACATCCTTATTGGAAAGACATTCAGAAATTGATAAAAGTTGATGTAAAAACAATTACAGATCATCCTTATCAATGGCACGCAGGAAGTCCTGAAGCAACTGCTGAGAAACCTAAAAACTCAAACCGCAGTGGTGGCGCTCATAAATCGAGAAAGTCAAACGCATCCAAACAAAATAAAAAGCGCTGGTATTAGGAGATAAAATTCAAACACGAATTTCACGAATTTACACTAATTATTACTTTGTGAAATTAATTTCACAAAGTAACTTAACTATTAGAATTTGTGTAAATTAGTAAAATTCGTGTTTTTAACATCCTACGTTTTTTGTTTCATAGATTAAGTAATTCATAATCTTAAAGAGTTTTACAGGCTCAAAAGGTTTTATGATAATATCGTTCATGCCCGAAGATATTGCTTCATCTGTAATTTCATCTTTATCAAAAGCTGTCAAGGCAACAATAGGAGTCTTGATTCCTAATTGGCGGATTCTTTTTGTGGTTTCAAATCCATTCATTAATGGCATGTTTATATCCATCAAAATAAGATCAAAATCTTCGTTTTCGAGTATTTGCAAAGCGCCAAAACCATCATCAACCACTTTGCATATATAATTATTTTTTTCAATAATTTTTCTGGTCACTAATTGATTGATAAGATTATCTTCGACAATTAAAATTTTATATATTTCATCAGAAGTTAAATCAACCTGAATTTCATCAATAATATCCTTTGTTTTTGCCGGATTACATTCAAAAGGAATGGTGAACGAAAATGCAGTACCTTCACCTATATCACTTTGCAAAAGTATCGTTGTTCCAAAAAGTCCTAATAATCTTTTTACAATACTTAAACCCAATCCTGTTCCCTGATAATCTTCGTCTTTTCTTCCAACCTGAACAAATTTTTCAAAAATCTTGCCTTGGTCAGCAATGGCTATTCCTACTCCATTATCTTTTATATGAAATTCTAAATAATGGTATTTCCCTTCTGTTTTTTTAAGGTTTACAATAATTTCAACTTCACCATCTTTAGTAAATTTCAAGGCATTACTAACTAAATTCATCAGTATTTGAGCCAATCTTAATTTATCTCCAATTAAATATTCCGGAATGTCCCGGTCAATGCTGACTGAAATTTTATTATTGTTTTTTTGCGATAAAAACGAAAGTGAGTTTTTAATCATTGCAATTTCATCAGAAATATTAAATGTCAGGTTTTCCAAAACGACTTTGTTTTCTTCTATTTTATTAATTTGAAGAATATCATTTACCAACGATAATAAATATCTGGCAGAGAATTTTAAGGAACTCAAATGCTGACTGTTTGATAATTCTTTATGTTCTTCGAGCAGCATATTTGTTATTCCCACGACTCCATACAAAGGCGTACGCAATTCGTGGCTTATAGTAGAAATAAATTGTGTTTTAAGTAAAGATGCTTCTTCGGCGATTTCTTTGGCTTGTAAAAGCTCTAAATTGTGTTTTTTCTTGTATCGGATATTCTTGATCAGCGTAATAATCAGTAAAAGGAGAATAAACGAAATTACGATAAACAAAATAACAATAAGTCTCGATTTTTTCAGGCTCTGATATTGTGATATTTTTTCGTTTTCAATTTTATCAATCTGTCTTTTGTATTCGTCCAATTCGAGATTAAACCCGGCAATAGAAGCCTTTTTTAATTTCTCTTCATTATATAATTCTTCGGTAATTTTATTAAATGCAGAAAGATTTTCATAAGCTTCCTTGTATTTTTCAATTTTGGTTAAAAACTTAGAATATTCTAAATGACTATATGACAAATCTGATTTTTCCACGCTGTTTTTACCCGCTTCAATCGCTTTTAAAAAGTAGGCATTTGCAGTATCATTATCTTCCTTATAACTGGAATACATGCCGTTAAGCATATTTACAACCACATCTGTAGATTCGTCACCGTATTTTTTTTTATTAGCGTCGATATATTTCAAATACGGATATCCTTCTTTAAAATTACCATAATCAAAATTAGCCCAGGCAATATTTACGTTTGTAAAATATACCTGATTCAAATCATTGATTTTTAAACCATATGCAATTGATTTTTTATAATAACGAATCCCTTTATCAAATTGCTTTCTTTCAAAACAATATATATTTCCTAAGTTATTGTAAAGACTATATTTTATAGAATCGTTATTGGTTTTATTAGCGTAAAACAAACTTTTGTTGTAGAAAAAAATAGCCTTGTCAAACTCTGATAATTCGCTATAATTTCCTGCAATGATTTTATACGAACGAGCAATTAAGTAGTCGTTTTTTAGAGCTGTTGCATAATTTAAAGCTACACGGGAAGTAATTAAGGATTTTTCGAAATTAGAATCTTTATAATCGAACCAGGCCTGTTTTACAAGTTTGTTTATCTTGTCTTCAGAAATAATTTCAGATTGTGCAATCGCCAAATTGTCAGCACAATTCAGAATTAAAAGTAGGGTTAAAAAAATGCGTATTTGGGGCATAAATAGGCTAGTTTCATTCAAATATACGTTTAAAAATAAAAAAAAGCTGTATTTCAAATAAAAATACAGCTTTTTTCTTATTTTAAATATTCTAAGGAAAACTACAACGTTTTTCTCAAGAAGAAAATTTTAGTTTTCAGAAACAATATCAGATTCTTTATCGTTCTCCCATTGTCCTACAACTGAAGTTGCCAAAGCATTTCCTAAAACATTGGTTGCACTTCTAAACATATCACAAAAGTGATCAATTGGCAATATTAAAGCAATTCCTTCAATAGGAATATCAAACATACCACAAGTCGCCGCTACTACAACCAAACTTGCTCTTGGCACACCTGCAATACCTTTACTGGTTAACATTAAAACTAAAAGCATTACCATTTGAGTTCCCAGATCTAAATGAACACCATAAAATTGTGCGATAAAAATACTGGCAAAAGTCATGTACATCATACTTCCATCCAGGTTAAACGAATATCCTAGCGGTAACATAAAAGATACGATTCTGTCTTTTACACCAAAACTTTCTAACTCTTCTGTTAATTTAGGAAAAACGGCTTCACTGCTTGTTGTTCCAAAGGCAATTGCCAACGGGCCAACAATACGTTTTAATAGTTCTGTCATTCTTCCTTTTAGGAAAATATAACCCACAGCGATTAAAACAGCCCATAAAGTACTTATACCTATTAAAAATGATCCGAAGAATTTAAAGTACGTAATCACTAATTCTTCTGTATCTCTAATTGCAAAAACTCCTGCAATGGCACCAAAAACCCCTATTGGAGCAAAGTTCATTACATAATTTACCATTTTTAAAACAATATGCGAAACTTTATCCAAAGCATTTATAACCGGCTTTACAGTATTTCCTAAAGATGCAGCGGCTAATCCAAAAAAGATAGAAAATATTACTATCTGCAAGATTTCATTTGTTGCCAATGCTTCAAAAATACTTTTGGGAACAATATGTTCTACGAAGTTATCAAAAGATAATGTTTTTGTTTTACCGGTTACTTCTGAAGCAGAAGCCATATCAATATGCTCTAATTTTATACCAACTCCCGGCTCTAAAACATTTACATAAAACAACCCGATTAATAATGATATAAACGAAGCAGTAAAAAACCATGCTAATGCTTTTCCTCCAACTCTTCCAACTGTTTTTATATCTCCCAGTTTTGCAATACCAACTACTAAAGTAGTAAATACTAAAGGCGAAATAATCATTTGTACCAATCGGATAAAAATGGTCGCTAACATTTTTATTTTACTACTAAATGATTGTGCTGCCTCAGTTGAAATCGAATTGTGCAATATAATTCCGAGAATAGCCCCAAGAACCATTGCTACTATAATTTGACCCGTTAATCCTGAAAGAAATGATTTTTTTTTGGTTTCTGTAACTTGCATTAAATAGTTTTTTAGATTAAAACATTAAGACCCTCACTGTCTTAATTTTTATTAATATGTTTTGTTGATCAAATAAAAATCAGCCAAAACAATCGCTGCCATTGCTTCAACAATAGGCACTGCGCGAGGCACAACACACGGATCATGACGGCCTTTACCGGTCATTGGTGTGATATTTCCTTTATTATCAAGTGAATCCTGAGTTTGCATTATAGTAGCAACGGGTTTAAAAGCTACTCTGAAATAAATATCCATTCCGTTGCTTATTCCTCCCTGAATTCCTCCGGAAAGATTTGTTTTTGTAGTTCCGTCAGGATTGTATAAATCATTGTGTTCGCTTCCTTTCATTTCAGAACCAGAAAATCCGCTTCCGTATTCAAAACCTTTTACGGCATTTATAGAAAGCATTGCTTTTCCTAATTCAGCATGAAGTTTATCAAAAACAGGTTCGCCTAAACCAACCGGAACATTTTGAATCACGCAGGAAACAACTCCGCCAACAGTATCTCCTTGTTTGCGAATATCACGAATATATTCTTCCATAATCGCTGCTGATTTTTCGTCAGGACAACGAACAGGGTTACTTTCAATTTTCGAAAAATCCAATTCCTGATAAGGTGTATCTAAATGAATAGGTCCAACAGAAGAAACGTAAGCATTAATTTTAATTTTCGGTAACATTTGCTTAGCAATTGCACCTGCAACTACTCTGCTTGCTGTTTCTCTGGCTGAACTTCTTCCGCCACCGCGATAATCACGAAAACCATACTTTTGATCATACACATAGTCTGCATGGCTTGGTCTGTAATTGTCTTTTATATGAGAGTAATCGTCTGATTTTTGATTGGTATTCGGAATAATAAAACCTATTGGAGTTCCCGTAGTTTTACCTTCAAATATTCCTGATAAAAACTGAACCGCATCCGGTTCTTTACGTTGGGTTACGATTGCAGATTGTCCCGGTTTTCTGCGTGACATTTCAACTTCAATCGCTTCTAAGTCAAGTTGTATTCCCGACGGGCAACCGTCTATAATTCCGCCTAAAGCTTCTCCGTGTGATTCTCCAAATGTGGTTACTTTATATAGTGTGCCGTAGCTATTTCCTGCCATTGTAATTTGTTTTGAGCAAATGTAAGTTTTATGAATTAAATTAAAAAATTTAAAATTGGTATTATTAAATAAAGGTTAAGTTGTTTAAAAATCACAATTTATTAAAATTGTGGTCAAATTGGTAACCTTTTGATAAAATAAATCTCGCGTTAGATTCTTTTATTTGTTAAACTTCAAAATAAGAAAAATTGAAAAAGAGAAATGTCGAGTTGGTCATTCTATCAGATGTCCATTTAGGAACTTACGGTAGCCACGCCAAAGAACTAAACAACTATCTGTCAAGTATAAAACCCAAAACATTAGTTTTAAATGGCGACATAATTGATGCCTGGCAATTTAGAAAATCATACTTTCCAAAAGCTCATTTAAGAGTTATTCAAAAAGTAATCGGAATGGCTTCAAAAGGCACGAAAGTGTATTACATTACCGGAAACCACGACGAAATTCTGAGAAAATTTACAGATATGAATATGGGCAATTTTGCTCTTGTCGATAAATTAGTTTTAGAATTAGACGATAAAAAAGCATGGATTTTTCACGGAGACGTTTTTGATGCTTCTGTACAACATTCAAAATGGATCGCAAAATTGGGTGGTTTAGGTTATGATTACCTCATTCTTACGAACCGTTTTATCAATTGGATATTATCTAAACTGGGGCGCGAACCTTATTCATTTTCCAAAAAAATAAAAGCAAGCGTAAAAAAAGCAGTTAAATTCATTTCTGATTTCGAAACTACAGCTACAGATTTAGCTATAGAAAAAAACTACGATTATGTAATTTGCGGACATATTCATGAACCTAAAATTATCAAAAAAGAAAACAAACACGGTTCTACATTATATTTAAATTCAGGAGATTGGGTCGAGAATTTAACAGCTTTAGAATACCACAAAAAACGCTGGAAATTATTTTCGTATTCTCAAACTAACTTCACAGAAGAAGAAAATCTTTTTGAAATGGAAGACATTCTGAGCAACCATTTAATTACCTCTATTCTAAAACAAAAATAACGCTCAGTTAATAAACTGTTTAGAGCTTTATAGAGCAAATTGATTTTTAAACAGACTTGCAAATAAGTCAAAATGTAAATTATATAACAATTTTATAGAATCTTATACGTTTTGACTTTTAGAGTAATTGTAAGTTTGAATAAAAATTAATAACAATCATGAAAAAAATCATTTTATCTGCCTTTATGCTGTTAGGTTTAGCGTTTACGGCGCAATCACAAGAAATTTCAAAAAATGCACTGGGATTACGTCTGGGCGACAACAACGGTTTTGGAGGCGAAGTATCTTATCAATTGGGATTAAACCAAAAGAACAGGCTTGAATTTGATTTAGGCTGGAGAAACAGCAGCGATGTAGATGCTATTAAGGCTGTTGCACTTTATCAATGGGTTTGGAATATCGATGGAGGTTTTAACTGGTACGCAGGTGTCGGTGGAGGTGTTGCCGCTTGGGATCATGATTATTACTACGACAACGGAAGATATAATGATAGCGGAACTTATGTTTTTGCAGCTGGAGATATTGGTATAGAATATAGATTTTCTGAAGTGCCAATTACATTATCATTAGACGCAAGACCTGAAATTGGTTCCGGATATTATGACGATGACAATTTTGGATTTGATGTAGGTTTAGGAGTTAAGTTCAGATTCTAAAATATTAAAGTAAAAAATAATTGTAAAAAAGAAACCTGTCGCTTTAAAACGACAGGTTTTTTTTATGCTTTAATTTTGTTTCAAATTTCAGGTTCTGCTAATTGTCAGGCTGAGCGGAGTCGAAGCCTTTGTTGCGTTGACTTCGACTCCGCTCAGCCTGTGACAACAATAGCGTTTTACCTCAAAAAATTATTTAACAATAATTTCTTTCTTAGAATGAACTCTCACAACTGTATAAGGATAAGTAATTACCTGCATCGTCATAGCGTCTGCAGCCGGACCTTTTTCTTTCACTGTAATAATGATATTTTTATCCGTTTCTTCTACTTTTTCAACACTAATCGAATAACCGCCAGTGTTCTTTTCTCCCATATTCAGAATAACATAATTAGAATTATTTATATCGGCCTGTTTCATTTTATCAGCCAAAAGTGGGTCATTCTCGAGCATTTTAATTTCATTTGGCTCTGTTAAGATTTCAAAAAACTTAATATTTCCGCCACCATCAGATTGTTCTGTTAAAACTTCATAAAGTGCTTTTGAATCAGATCCTTTTTTTGCTCCGCAGGAAATTAAGACAAAAACTGCTAAAACCGAAATAACTTTTTTCATCTGTTTATTTTTTAATTACTGTTTTTCATATTTATAATCATCAATTGCTCTTTGGTAAAGTGCTTCGTATTTTGGCAATATATTTTTAATATCAAATTTTTTCGCAACCTCTAAAGCATTTGCTTTAAATTCATTCAAAACAGCATCATCTTTTAAGATTTTAATAGCGTTTGCAGCCATTTCATCGACATCTCCAACATTGCTCAAGTAACCAGAGTAACCATCAAAATTTACTTCAGGCAAACCACCGGAATTACTCGAAATAACCGGAACGCCGCATGCCATAGCTTCCAAAGCTGCCAAACCAAAACTTTCTGTTTCTGATGGAAGTAAAAACAAATCGGTTAAAAGTAAAATTTTATCAATTTCATTACTATTACCAAAGAAAATAACCTTGTCGTGAATTCCTAATTCCATACATAAAGCTTCTGCTTTTTCTTTTTCAGGACCATCACCAACCATCATTAATTTAGCTGGCATTACTTTTTGAATATTGTAGAAAATTTTAATAATATCCGGAATACGTTTTACCTTTCTAAAGTTACTGATATGCGTAATAATACGCTCATTTTCCTTTGCCATAACAGAACGATGACAAGGCGCTAACGGATCTTTTTTAACTTTATCCAGTTCAATAAAATTCGGAATCACTTTTATTTTATTCTTGATTTTGAATAATTTCAAAGTATCATCTTTCAAACTCTGCGAAACCGAAGTTACATAATCTGATTTATTAATACTAAAAGTCACCGCCGGTTTATAAAAAGGGTGATTCCCTACCAGTGTAATATCAGTACCGTGAAGTGTCGTAATCATCGGAAGATTAATTCCTTCATTTTTCAACATTTGCTTCGCCATATAGCCCGCATACGCATGCGGAATAGCATAATGTACATGCAGTAATTCAATCTTGTATAATTTCACCATATCAACCAATTTGCTCGATAAAGCCAACTCATAAGGCTGATAATGAAAAAGAGGATATTCAGGAACGTTTACTTCGTGATAATGAACATTAGGATTTAAAAGTGCCAACCGAACGGGCTGACTATAAGTAATAAAATGGATTTCGTGTCCGCGTCTGGCTAGTTCAAGGCCCAATTCTGTGGCTACAACCCCACTACCGCCAAATGTCGGATAACAAACTATAGCTATTTTCATGTATTAAATTTAATAACTACGAAAGTACTCAAAAATAGCTTTTAATTGATCGTTTAAATTGTTAGATTTTTGTGAATTATAGATTGATCAGATTATTAGAATGTTAGATTATTAGAATGTTAGATTATCGACTTTTTTATAGATTAAGATTTTACTGTTATCCTGAGCGAAGTCGAAGGACTTACCACTCATAATTCATAGCTTATAATCCATAATTTTTATCAGGAGCAGAAAATTTCGTTTTCAAAAGAACCAGTTGTCCCGCTGTCCACTATATCTTTTCTGCCGTCCCGAGGCTTCGGGACCGGCAAAAAAGGATGCCGCTCCCATCGGGGCTAAATTAGAGGTTTTGGCTTTCATAAGGGCCTCATTCTAGACCCGACAGTCCCGAAGTCTTGGGATAAAAACCTGTCGGGTTTACTGCGATTTATCTTTGTCAAAGTTTTAAACTTTGACAAAGATTTCCACAATCTTGTCATCGTATAAACAATAAACTGCACGAAATTCTACAAATATTGGTGATTATACAAAATATGTAGTCCCTACGGGACAATATTATTATGTGTGCATTTTTTTTGCTACCAATATGTAACTCCTAACGGAGTATTTAAAGATTTGCTTTTTAATAAACAGAACAGGCAACAAAATATTTAAACCGCAAAGAAGTGGTTACCTCGTAGAAGTTAAATATTAATAGTCTCTACGGGGCATATTATCATGTGTGTATCTTTTTTGCTACCAATATTTAGCTTCTAACGGAGTATTTAAAGATTTGTTTTTTAACAAATAAAACAAGTAACAAACATATTTAACCAAAAAGAAGCGATTACCTCGTAGAAGTTAAATATCAATAGTCTCTACGGGGCATATTATCATGTGTGTATCTTTTTTGCTACCAATATTTAGCTTCTAACGGAGTATTTAAAGATTTGTTTTTTAACAAATAAAACAAGTAACACATATTTAACCAAAAAGAAGCGATTACCTCGTAGAGGTTAAATATTGGTAGAAAAATATAATTAAGTTAAATACAATTTCCCGTAGGGAATACATAAACAACACGCACAAACTTTAAAAAAAATCAAACAATTTAATTACAAAAAAAGGCATAAAACCAAAGTTCCATGCCTTTTTAAATATGTTATAAATTTTCTCTTAGAAAAACCTGCTATGCCAACTATCAGCGGCAGGAACTTCCCATGATTCATTAAATTCTTCAATATTGTTTACGAGATTATTAAACACAATCGTATTCTCAGAAACTGATTTATCCTTAACCATTTTCTTGAAATCGATTAAAGGTTTGTGCGCGATATGTTCACCAAGTTTAAAAGTTACGTTCATTTTATCTAACAAATCAACGTTGTATTTTTTCTCTAAACTTTGAATAAATTCAACAGAACTATCAATAGAACATCCCGTAGCCGCTTGTACATCCTGATTTACAGCTAATATGATAAATCGGTTATATTTTAAAAGATATGAAGCTTCTAAACTAGTTCCGTGTGCTGCCCATTCTTCTACAAAAGCTTTTAGATCAGTTTCTATTTCAGAAAATTCTTCCTCAGAAAATTTTCTGTTTGATTGATAAATCCAGATTCTGGATTCACCAGGTAAATTTTCAAAAGGTATATACATTTTAATTCTTCTTTAGTTTAATTTGTTTCAAGTTTCAAGTTAACGCCTTTGTTCCTTTGAACCTTTGCAACTTTGAACCTTTATTTATAAATCCTGTGCATTAGCAATTAACTCTGCAATATCCATTACTTTTACTTGTCCTTCTTTTTCCTGATGTTTAATACCATCGGTTAACATGGTGTTACAGAAAGGGCAACCAGCAGCAATAATATCCGGTTTTACTTCTAAGGCATCTTCTGTACGCAATACGTTTACTTCTTTATTTCCTGGCTCAGCATCTTTAAACATTTGTGCTCCACCGGCTCCACAACATAATCCGTTTGCTTTTGAGCGTTTCATTTCGACTAATTCAACATCTAATTTCTGAATTAAATCTCTTGGTGCTTCGTATACTTTATTTGCTCTTCCTAAATAACAAGGATCGTGAAAAGTGATTTTTTTCCCTTTAAACTGCCCGCCTTCAACAGTTAATCTTCCATCATCAATTAATGACTTCAAAAACTCTGTATGATGAATTACGTCGTATTGACCTCCTAATTCAGGATATTCATTCTTTAAAGTATTAAAACAATGCGGACAAGCTGTAACAATTTTTTTTGCTTCATAAGCATTTAGAACTTCAATGTTCATCATAGCCTGCATTTGAAACAAAAACTCATTTCCTGCTCTTTTTGCCGGATCTCCAGTACAGCTTTCTTCAGTACCAAGTACAGCAAAAGAAACGTTTGTACGATTTAAAATACGTACAAATGCTTTTGTAATTTTTTTTGCTCTATCATCAAAACTTCCTGCACAACCCACCCAAAACAAAACTTCTGGCTGTTTTCCTTCGGCAAGCATTTCTGCCATTGTTGGTACTACTAAACTTTCTGACATCTTCCTTTTTTTGTTTTAATCGGTTAATCGCTTATTTGGTTAATCGTACTCTTTACTATAACCTCCACTAAAAAACCTTAAATATTTTATTCATCAATTAAACGGTTAAACAAATAACCAATTCAACGATTAAACTATAATTTTAATTTTCGTTTTTCCAATTCAATCTGTCTTGTTGATTGTATTGCCAAGGAGCCCCATTATTTTCGATATTGGTCATCATGGCATTCAACGACATAGGAGCAGCACTTTGTTCCATCACCAAATAACGACGCATATCGATAATAATAGATAACGGACTAATATTTACCGGACATTCTTCAACACAGGCATTGCATGAAGTACATGCCCACAATTCTTCCGGAGTAATATAATCGTTTAATAATGTTTTATTATCAGGAACAAAAACACCTTTATTGGCATCTATATTTTTTCCTACTTCCTGTAAACGGTCTCTTGTATCCATCATAATTTTACGAGGAGACAATTTTTTACCGGTTTGATTTGCCGGACAAGCAGATGTACAACGTCCACATTCTGTACAGGTGTAAGCATTTAATAACTGAACCCAGTTTAAATCCTGAACATCACTGGCACCAAATTTACTTGGCGCAGCATTTTCATCAACCGGAGCCGCAGCGAAAGGGTCAGCATTAGGATCCATCATTAATTTCACCTCTTTTGTAACTGACTCTAAATTATCAAATTTCCCTTTCGGATTTAAATCTGCAAAATAAGTATTTGGGAACGCTAAAAGAATATGTAAGTGTTTTGAGAAGTACAAATAGTTCATAAAAACTAAAATACCCGCAATATGCAACCACCAAAATACTTCAAATAAAATCACTACTAATTCATTTGACATCCCGTTAAAAATAGGCGCAATGAATTGACTTATTGGAAAACTTCCCGCTTTATGAAAAACTCCACCCGGTACATTTTGCAAATGATAATCAGATGCATTCATTAATAAAAACAAAATCATTAAAACTGTTTCAAAATACAAAATGTAATTTGCATCACTTTTAGGGAATCCCTTTAAATCTGAATGTATAAAACGTTTTAATCGGATCAGGTTTCTTCTTATCCAAAAAACTGTCACTGCAAAAATTACAAGGAAAGCCAATATTTCAAAAGAAGCAATTAAAACATCATAAACTACACCCAAAAAAGGGGCAAAAACTCTATGAGTTCCAATTAATCCATCAATGATGATTTCCAGTAATTCGATATTAATAATAATAAAACCTACATAGACAACAATATGTAATGCACCCGCTACCGGACGTTTCACCATTTTAGATTGTCCAAGCGCAATCAAAGCCATGTTTGCCCAACGTGCCTTAGGATTGTCTTTTCGATCTACATCACCTCCTAAATTAATGTTTCGGATAATTTTTTTTACACTCGTCGCAAAAAAACCAAAACCAGCTATCAGAAGTATAGCGAATAAAATATTGTCTAAATAACTCATTCTTTATTATTCTTAATTATTTTTTGTCAGTCGTTTTTGCATCATCTGCAGGCGCAACGTATGGTTTGTTCTTCTTTCCAAAAAGAGAAACATTTACGTAACGTGTTGGGTAAAGACGAACATCTTGCAATAACAATTCTAATTCTTTTGAAGTTTTAGAAAGATTGTTATACAAAGCATCATCGTTTAATAATTTACCTGCTGTACCTTTTCCTGAGTTTAGGTTACTCATAATTCCATCAACTTTAGCCAAAGTTTGGTTTAGGTTTCTCACTGTTTTACCTAAATCTGCTTTGTTTAAAGAATCTGATATTTTATTGAAGTTACTTGACATTTTATTGAAATTTGTCACAACTCCGTTAATCTGACCTTTGTTTGTATCCAAAATAGAATTTAAACTTCCGGAAGCTCTATGAAATTGCTCCATAGTCTCGCTCAATTCTGACAAAGATTTTTTAAGATCTTCCTGCCCTTTTTTATCCAGAACATTATTCAATCCTACAACCAGTGTATTAATGTTCTCAAGCATTAAATTTAATTTTGCCTGGATTGGCTCAATTTTACCTCCTAAAGATTCTGTTAATCCTAATTCTACAGCAGCTTCTAAATTTTGTCCATCAACTGCGGGATCTTTATCTGCAAGATTCGGAATAATTTTGATTTGTTTTCCTCCAATTAAACTTGGAGAATATAATGCAGCTTTACTGGTTTTAGAAATTGGAAAATCAGTCTTTAACTGAAGTTCTACTAATAATTTACCTGTAGTTTCATTGATTGTAATTTTATGTACTTTACCAATTCCAAGTCCGTTTAAAGTTACGGGAGCAGATTGTGGTAAATCTTCAACATTATCATATTCAACATATAATGTTTGATAATTTGTAAAAAGGTCTCTGCCTTTTAAAAAACTATAACCCCAAATAAATAATAATATTGACGCGATGACTAATATAGCCGTTTTAATTTCTCTAGTTATTTTCAAAATTCTAAGTGTTTAATACAAAATTAATATAAATATCCGAACTTGTTGCTATTATTTAATTGCGTCCTGAATATTGATTTTTTCTCCGTCTTTATAAGCAATTAAAAAAGCTGCTCCATATCCTTTACCTTTAGCCTCTTGCAGATATTTCTTTGCAGTTTCGTAATCTGAGGTTTCCTGATAAAAATACTTATATATATTGTTTTCAAATAACATCGTTACATTTTTAAGTCCTTTAAAGTTTTTAGGTTCTAATGGTGTTTTTTTAATGCTGGCAATAAGCTGTACCTTGAAAAATGTACCTTTTGGAGCATTTTTCACTACTGCGGGTGCTTCAACAGTTTTAGGCTTTGCTGTAGAAGTATCTTTTACCGGTCTTGTATCTGGTTCCGGAACTCCAGAGCCGAAATACTCTCTTTTATAACTTATGATTGCCTCTGCAATAGCTTTAGCAATATCATCTTGTCCTTCTTCAGAATTTAAAATATTTCCTTCTGTAGGATTAGAAACGAATCCTGTTTCTACCAATACCCTAGGCATATATGCTTTATGAAGCACCATAAATGGCGCTTGCTTTACTCCACCCTGACGTAATTTTTTTCCTAATTTATCAAAATTATCTTCAATTTTACTGGCTAATGAAATACTATTATCCAGATATTCTTCCTGCATTAAGGTCATTCCGATCATTGATTCAGGAGAATTAGGATCGAAACCTTCATATTTACGTTTATAATCTTTTTCTAATGTAATTACCGAGTTCTCTTTTTTCGCAGCTTCAAGATTCGACGCAACTTTACTCAAACCCATTACATAAGTTTCGGTTCCGTCTGCGGCAGTATTTTTATTTGCATTACAGTGAATAGAGACAAAAATATTCGAATTTGCACGGTTGGCAATATTGGCTCTTTCCACAAGATCTATAAAAACATCTGTTTTACGAGTATAAATAACATCAATATTAGGACTAGCTTCCAGTAATTTTCCAACTTTTAACACAATAGCCAGCGCAATATTCTTTTCGATCCTTCCACTATAAACGGCACCAAAATCATGATCACCGTGTCCTGCATCAAGAGTTACTTTAAATACATTTGTTTGACTGTAAGCACAAAAAGTTGTTATCGTTAGAAAAAAACTAAAGATTAGTCTAGTTTTGTTAAATATGTTCATAAATCTAAAAGTTAATTTTAATAAAATGCAACAGCTATAATTTTTACAATTGATTATTTTTGACAAAAAATTATATGTAAGTTTGACATGTCAAAAAACAAGCCATACTTTTACAAAAATAGCATTTAAACCTTTGCATACAAACTTATTTAATATCGTTTTATTATCATTTTTCCTAACACTAGGTTGTGGTAAATTATATTCGCAAGAGATAAAATCTAAAAAAGCTCCTTTATCAACTGAAAAACAAACAGATAAACCTGAAATTGTTGTTGCAGACACCATAAAGCTGGATACTGTTAGGCCAACAAAGACTTTTCTGGATGGAAAAGTAAAATACAGGGCAAAGGACTACGCAAAAATCGATCAGAAAAAGAAAAGAATCACTCTTTATAATGAAGGTGAACTATACTATAAAGATGTTGAATTAAAATCTGGTATAATTGTACTTGATTATGAGAAAGATGAAGTATATGCCGGAAGGATAAAAGATTCCGCAGGCGTATTAACTCAATATCCTAATTTTAAACAAGGAGCAAGCGAAGTTCAGCCCGACTCTATCCGTTTTAACTTTAAAACAAAAAAGGCTTTAATTTATAATTCACGAACGGAACAAGGCGAATTTAAAATCAAAGCAGCCGTTACCAAGAAAGAAAACGATTCGGTTTACTTTTTAAAAGGCGCCAGATTTACGACTTCTAAGGATATTGACAATCCTGAATATTATTTCCAGACCAATAAAGTAAAATTTATTCCGGGCAAAAAAGTAATTACCGGTTTAACCAATATGGTTATTGCAGATGTACCTACCCCACTGGCTTTACCTTTTGCTTATTTTCCGATGAGTGAAGAAAAAAGTGTTTCCGGAATCATTATACCTAGTTATAATGACTCAAATACACGTGGATTCTCCCTTCAAAATATGGGTTATTATTTTGCTTTAAGCGATAATTATGATTTAACCGTGTTGGGGGATTATTACACAAACGGAAGTTATGCCATGCGATTTGAATCAGCATATGCAACCCGATACAAGTATAGAGGGAATGTCAATATTCGTTTTGAAAACCTTATAAACAGTGAAAGAGGTTATCCGGATTATTCTAAACAGAATATTTACAACATTCAGTGGTCGCATTCGAAAGACACAAAATCGAATCCGAATTCCACTTTTTCTGCCTCTGTAAATATGGGTAGCAGTAAATACTTTAAACAATCTATCAATCAGGCCAACGTTGGATCTAATTTGAACAACACCTTAAGTTCTTCTATTTCCTACAATAAAACGTTTAATACGATTCCGCAGGCGAGAATATCGTTAACGGCGACGCACTCTCAAAATACACAAACCGAAGTAATCAACATGACTTTACCTACTTTACAGGCAAGTGTCGATCGTGTTTATCCTTTTGTTGGTAAAGATGGCGTGAAAAAAGGTTTTATAAAAAACATCAACTTACAATATAATTTAAGCGGTAAAAACAACATAGTAACTACCGATTCATTATTCTTTAAGCCACAAATGTTTAAAGATGCACAAATTGGAATGCAGCATTCGATTCCGATTAGTACCAATTTCAAGATATTTAAATATTTTAGTGCCGGAGCTTCTACAAATTACCAGGAAACATGGGTTACCAAAACAATAGACAGGCATTACGATACAAATCTAAGCAGAGTTGATACAACAACTGTAAATGGTTTTGATGCGTTTAGAACATATAATTTGAGTACAAATTTAGGTACTACTATTTACGGTACTTTTAATTTTGGTAATGATAAAAAAATCCAGTCTATTCGCCACGTAATGCGACCAACTATTACGTACGCATATACACCTAGTTTTGAAAAATATTATGATACTTATGCAGTAGATGCTTCAGGCAGAATTACGAGTCAATACACCCGATTTGAAGGTGGTGTTTATGGTGTTCCAAGCAAGGAAAATTCTAATATCGTGGCATTTGCTTTAAGTAATACCTTTGAAGCAAAAGTAAGGGACAGTGACAGTACAAAAACTGAACCTAAAAAAATAATGCTACTGAATAACTTAAACTTCAGTACAAGTTATAATTTTAATGCTAACGGTAAAGAAACTTTAGCATGGCAGCCTGTTCTTGTAAGTGGTGGAACTCAGTTTTTTGACAATAAAATGAATGTCAATTTTGGTGCAACTTTAGATCCTTATGCCATAGACAACTCAGGAACAAGAATGAATACTTATAACATTGATAATGGTGGAAGTTTGTTTCGAATGACAAGCGCCAACGTAACTTTGAATTATTCTTTTTCAAATAAAGGCACCAAGGAAGAAAACAAACAAAGTGAACGGAACGGAGGTCGTAAAGATGATTTATTTGGTACCAATACCGATTTGAACGACAGCCGAAACAGTCAGTTTGCAAATGAAAAAGACGATGACGAAGATGTAATAACGGAGTTCTTTAACTCAAAATTACCGTGGGATATGACATTGGCTTATTCATTGACTTATTCTAATGTAAATCGTGAAAACAAAATCACAGGAAACTCTATCATGGTCTCTGCCAATATGGATATTACTCCAAAATGGAAAGGCGGAATTTCTACAGGTTACGATTTTGTACAAAATGGAGTTACATTTACGCAATTTCGTTTTGAAAGAGATTTATTAAGCTGGAGAATGGCCTTTAACTGGAGTCCATTAGGAACAAATTCTAACTGGAATTTCTTTATCGGAATTAAATCCGGTGTTCTTAGCGACATTAAATGGAATAAACGAAGTACTTCTAATCGATAATAAAATCGTATTTTAGATCAATAATTTTCTCAGCCATGCTTAGTGGCCGAATAATCTATTTTGGTATTTAACAATCAATTACTATGAAAAAAATAATCTTTACAGAAAAAGCACCTGCTCCAATCGGACCTTATAATCAGGCTGTATTATCAGGAAATACACTTTATGCATCTGGTCAAATTGCAATAAACCCTGCTTCAGGAGAACTTGTAACTGACAATATAAATGATGAAACACATCAGGTAATGCAAAATATTGCTGCTATTCTGGAAGCCGCAAACATGACTTTTGAAAATGTAGTAAAAGCAACAATCTTCATTATGGACATGAATAACTTTGGCGCTATTAATACGGTTTACGGATCTTATTTTAACGAAAAAACCGCTCCAGCTCGTGAAACGGTTCAAGTGGCTTGTTTGCCAAAAAATGTAAATGTTGAAATTTCTATAATTGCAGTGCAATAGCATCTAATAGTAATTGTGCCGTTGCTTCGTTTGTTGCCAGCGGCACATTATGTACATCACAAACGCGAATTAACATATTAATATCAGCTTCGTGTGGATGACTTGACAATGGATCTTTAAAAAAGAAAACCATTTGTGTAATTCCTTCTGCCACTCTTCCTGCAATTTGCGCATCTCCGCCTAAAGGCCCGGAAAGCATTCTTTGAGTTTTAAAACCCGCAGCTTCTGCTTTTCCTCCGGTAGTTCCTGTCCCAATAAGCTTTATTTTTTCATGATGTAAAACTGCTTCATTTTTAATTAAAAAGTCAATTAAATCTGCTTTTTTACCATCATGTGCAATAATAGCAATTTCCATAAAACCGGAACTATTGGTTAGCAACATGGTATGCAATTAAACCATCAATAGGACGTCTTAAAACATTACCTAACTGAAGTTCATATTTATCAAATGTTTCTTGTAATTCATCTTTAAGATAAAAAGCAATAGAACCTACAAAATGAACAGGAACTTCTTTACAATTATCAAATTGTTTGATATAGTTTTTAACGAAAGATTTCATTCCTTTGAAAATGATTTTTCTGCAGAATTCTGAATCTTTATGTTTGATTAAAAACTTAGCAAAAGTTGCTAAATAAGCATTTGGATTTGGCTCTTTGTATAATTTGTTTTTGATATAATCAGCATCTAAATTATATTCTTTTTCAAATTCAACCGCCAATTCTTTCGGCATTTTATTGAAATAATATTTTCTGATTAATTCTTTTCCGAAAACATTTCCACTACAATCATCCATGGCAATATAACCTAATGACTGTACTTTTTGATGCAATACCTTTCCATCAAAATAGCTACAGTTTGAACCTGTTCCTAAAATACTAACAATTGCTTCTTCTCCTTTTGGAGTTGTAGCGTAAACTGCTGCATAAGTATCTTCGTGAACTTCAACAATAGCGTTATTAAAATATTCCTGGAATATTTGCGAAAGCGCAGTTTGCATTCTCTCTGTTCCACAACCTGCTCCGTAGAAGAACAAATGTGTTGCATTTTTTTTATTTTGCAGAATATCAAAACGATCATTTAATCTTGAAACAATTTCAGGACCGTCAAGAATTTCAGGGTTTAATCCCAAAGTTTGTGTCGTGAATAATACTTTTCCATTATCATCAATTGCAATCCAATCTGCTTTTGTAGATCCACTATCAACTATTAATTTCATTTTTTTTTAGTTTTTGGATTTAGTTTTTCTTCATCAATTTAAAAGTGTGTTTTTTACATTAATTAAAGTCAAAACAAAATAAGAAAATCCCGTTACCTTGAGATAACGGGATTTGCCAAATTTATACAATATTATTTTAAACCTGCGATATGCACAGATAAATCGATCAATTTAGAAGAGTATCCGTACTCATTATCGTACCAAGATACAAATTTAAAGAAAGTTGAATTCAAACCAATTCCTGCAGTAGCATCAATGATTGAAGTTCTTTTGTCTGAAATGAAATCCTGAGACACAACTGCATCTTCAGTATATCCTAAGATACCTTTCATTGTAGTTTCAGAAGCCGTTTTCAACACAGCTAAGATTTCTTCGTATGAAGTTTCTTTAGAAACTTTTACAGTTAAATCTACTACAGAAACGTCAGCAGTAGGTACACGGAAAGACATTCCAGTTAATTTTCCATTCAAAGAAGGAATTACTTTTCCAACCGCTTTTGCAGCACCTGTTGAAGAAGGAATGATATTGATTGAAGCAGCACGTCCACCTCTCCAGTCTTTTCTAGAAGGTCCGTCAGCTGTCATTTGAGTTGAAGTTGTAGCGTGTACAGTTGTCATTAAAGCCTCTTCAATTCCGAAGTTATCATGAATAACTTTAGCTAAAGGAGCTAAACAGTTTGTAGTACAAGAAGCGTTAGAAACAACTAAATCAGAAGCTTTTGCAGTTTCGTGATTTACTCCCATTACAAACATTGGAGCATCTGCAGACGGAGCAGAAATAATTACTTTTTTAGCACCACCTTTAATGTGCTCATTTGCAGTTTCGATAGTTGTGAAAATACCAGTACATTCAGCAACTACATCAACATCAACTTCATTCCATTTTAAGTCAGCTGGATTTCTTTCTGCAGTGATACGGATATTTCTTCCGTTTACATAAAGTTTTCCTTCTTTTACTTCTACAGTTCCGTCAAAACGACCGTGAACTGAATCATATTTTAATAAGTAAGCTAAGTGATCTACATCTAATAAATCGTTGATTGCTACTACTTCTACATTATCTCTATTGAATGATTCTCTAAAAACGATTCTTCCAATACGTCCAAATCCGTTTATTCCTAATTTTACTTTTGACATTTTACTTAATTTTTGCTTTTGTTTTTATTACACTAATTTAAAGTCTAATTTCCTCACAATAAACTTCATTCCTTTTTTAAACTTTTATCTTCTTATGTCGACATGATGTCAGACACTCTTAATAATTCTCTGTCAATCTCAGATTTTCCTTTGATTGCTTGTTCCAACGGAGTTAAAGCTACTTTATCCTGTTGTAAACCAACCATATAATTAGATTTACCTTCGATTAAAGATTCTACTGCTTTTACACCTAAACGGCTTGCAAGAACACGGTCAAAACAAGATGGAGAACCACCACGCTGCATGTGTCCTAAAACAGAAACTCTTACATCGTACTCCGGTAAATTAGCTTCAACATAATCTTTTAATTCGAATACGTTTTTACCAATTTTATCTCCCTCAGCAATAACTACTATACTTGATGATTTTCCTGAAGCTTTACTTTTTTGAAGAGAGTCCAGCAATCTTTCCAGACCTAAATCTTCTTCAGGAATAAGGATTTCTTCGGCACCAGCTCCAATACCTGCATTTAGAGCAATATGCCCCGCATCTCTACCCATAACCTCTACAAAAAATAGTCGGTTATGCGAACTTGCAGTATCTCTAATTTTATCAATACAATCTACCACAGTATTCAAAGCAGTATCATATCCTAAAGTATGACTTGTACCAAAAATATCATTATCGATTGTACCCGGAATTCCCATTACAGGAAAATCAAATTCTGAATTAAAAATCAAACCTCCGGTAAAACTTCCGTCACCGCCAATTACTACAAGAGCATCAACTCCTGCTTTTAAAAGGTTTTCGTGTGCTTTTTTTCTACCTTCCGGAGTTCTAAACTCAGTAGAACGAGCTGATTTTAAGATCGTTCCTCCTTTATTTACAATATTATTTACACTTCGGGGACCCATTTCTTTGAAATCTCCTTCGATCATTCCCTGATACCCTCTATAAATTCCTATGCATTCTATATTATGATAAGCACATGTTCGAACAACTGATCGTATTGCGGCATTCATTCCTGGTGAGTCTCCCCCTGAAGTTAGAACACCAACTTTTTTTATTGTTTTTGGCATTATTTAAGTATTAAAGTGTAAAATTAGCAAACATTCACCACTTTACAGGTGGTAATTGTCATAAATTAATAAAATATGTTAAATTCAAACGTTTTCGTTAATAAGTTTTTTGATATGAAAAAATTCATTTAAAATAATAAAAGGCACATATTTTAATTAAATCTTTAAAATTAACAATACATAAATGAAGTGTTATAAAAATCTGGATATAGCTGATTTTCAAAAAACTATTAATTTATAAATTTAGCATAAAAAAAACCATTATAAAAATGGTTTTAGAAAAGTTAACAATTCACAGACTAATAATCGTTATCGTCGGGAATATATCCCTGATTATTTCCTGGCTGAACCTTCGGTTTTTCTTCGTCTTTTTTATTCGGTTTCTTTTTATCCTTCTCTTTCTCTTTTGAACTTGAAAAATTCATATAATCGGGATTTGCATAAGAATCCGGCAAATCATCAGGAGAAGTTTTTAAGGCTTTCTCTAATTTATGGTTTTTGAAAATTTTATTTACCAGTTCGCTAAAAGTATCAAAATCTACTTCATACGAAATACCAACTCCCTGAGTATAACCAATTCCCTGACCAACATAATTAATATCATTTTCCTTATTAAACAAACGAAGGTTCATAGATCCGTCTTCGTTAACTCTGTAAAGAATTTCAATATCTCCCACAATTGCCGATTCGTTAACACCTCCAACCGGAACTCCAAGTTTTCCGTTTATGGATATTTTTTCATTAATCTGAGAAGATATATTAGCCACAAACTGACCGTCGGCTTCCTGACCAATTCGTTTGTCTGCCGATACAAAATTCAAATCAATATTAAATTTATCATTATCTGATTTAATAATTCCACCCAGTAAACTTGCGGCAGTTTCTGCAAATGTTCCGGATAAATCGCTTTGGTTAAATCCATCCGGACTCATAAACGAACCTGTTGACAATAAATACAATGCCTGCGTTTGGCGCACATCTTTATCATCTAACTTATATTGTATTTCTGATTTTAAAACATTACTTACAGATGGAAACTGAATATCAAAATTAGGTTCCGGGCTTGTTAAATCTCCCCTCAGACCAATAACAACTTCTACAGGCACTTTTTTATTGAAAGATGAATTATCCAACAATACAGCAGGATTTGCCGTGGTTCTGTAAACGGCTTCTAAATTTAACTGAGCCTTCATTGGGTTACCCTCCCAAATAATAGATCCTCCTTTTTTAACTGCGAATTTTTTATCAATTAAACCTCCGTACTTAAAGTTATAAGTCCCTTCGTATGCCTGGAAATCTCCCCACATATTAAATTTACCCAATGTATTGATCTTAAACAACAACGAACCGTATCCTTTTCCTTTCATTCCATGACCGGAATTTCGATCCAGAATTACCTCGACTTCGGCGTCTGGCGTAATATCAAAATCAAATTCTAACTCAAGTCCGTTATAGTTTCTGGTTTTCTCGACAATACCGTTTGCTAAATTATATTTCTCTTTTGGCGTCACAAAATGTATCCAACTGCTCTCTCCTACACTTTGTACATTATTAATAGGTATCTTAACTTCTGTTCCTTTTTCAGACTTGGCATCTACCTTAATAAATAAACTTTCTGTTGGTCCTTTTATACTTGCCGTACCATTAATAAATGCTGTACCAAAATAAGCGGCATCGTCACTGTCTTTTGTATCAAGTGCCAATAATCTTTTGGAAGTTATAGTTAAATCTAATTTCCAATCGCCAAAATTGTGATGTTCGATACTTCCGTTCAGTAATCCTTTCGTACCATATTTAGTATCTGTTAACTGATTATTTCTAAACAAAAACTTTTCATCAGTTAAATCAATAACTGTTCGATCGCTTAATTCATAATCTGTATTAAGGTACGGAATTGTCATTCCTGCTTTTTCTACATATAATCTACCATTGATTTCAGGTTTTTTAAGATTACCCACAACAGCGGCATTTCCGGAAACACTTCCTCTCACATTCGACAAAACATCTCCACCAACCGTTCCTAAAGTTGCCAGATTAAATCCTTCGAGTTTTAGCTTTAAATCAAGAAAAGTCTCTTTGTTTTCTATCGAAAAATTTCCGTTGGCACTAAACGATTCTGTAAAACCATTTTGTATAGACGAATTTATGGTAAATTTTCTCAGGCTCTCATCTCCGGAAATATCAAAATTTAATGTTCCAAGTTCCGTTTTATTTAAGTTAAGATGGTCAATGACAATAGATGCCGTGGGCTGATATACATCTTTGTTTTGTTTAAAATTGACGCTTCCGTTCAAATTACCATTAAAGACAAACTTCGAAGTGAGCGGTGTAATTTTATTGATATCAACATCTTCAAAATTCAGTACTAAATCTTTATAATCGGTGCCTTTTATAACTCCGTTTAAGTCAATTTTCTGATCTTCATGCGAAAGAACAATATTGTCTATATTAAAGTTGCTGAAGTTTTTATCAAAAATAATTTGATTATCTGATCCGTCTTCTTCATTTAAATACCATAAATAATCTTTAAATTTCATTTCAGATTTTTTGATACCAACAATATTGTTTTTGTTTTTATCAATAGTATGGTACAAGTTCATATTAAAATAATCATTGCCCTTTTCGCCTCCTTTAAACTCTGAGCGCACAAATAAAGTATCTTTTGAAGTTACATTAATTAAATTAAAATCTCGGATTTTATAATAAGGCGTTTTAATGCTATCCAACTCTATAAATGCATTATAAAGCGGGTTTTTATTATCGATATTGATTCTGATATTATCAAAAGTATTTTTTGCTGCCGTAATTTTTTGTGATTTAAATCTAAACTTAAATTCATTTAAATCGGCATCAATTCTACCGCGCACAACAGTTGAAGAATCTATATTAATTTCAGGATAAAGCATTTCGACAACTTTATCATAAACATGAAAATTGAAACGCAGAAACTGTCCTTTTTTAATTTTATATGGCTTATAATTGGTGTAAAGACTTCCTACTGAATTCATCACCAATTTATCTAGTTGCGCAAACTGAAATTTACCCACAATTTTCCCGTTAACTACATCCGTAGAATTTATAGTTATGGTACGCAATTTATCCGCATCAAAACTAGAATTGATTGTTAGTTCATCAAAAGCATAAGTCGACTTTGGATTTTGATATACAGCATCTTTTATATAAATATTTCCCTGAAGATTTTCGATAGAATTTCCTGTAACTTCGACAACTGCATCGCCTTGAAAATGAGATATGGAATCGTTTACAAACTTCAGTTTTTTCAAATCGGCATTTTCAACATTGATGTGGAAATCATATTTACTTTCACGCTTGCTCAAATCAACTAAACCATCAAATGTTAAAGTCAAATTAGGATCATTGACAGAAATTTGTCCTTTATAATAAGGCAATTTAAAATTACCATTTACTACAATATTATTATAAGTGTATTTATTATAATCCAGTTTTGCAATATCACCTTTTATAATTGTGTTTAGATATTTCTCTGTAAAACCAACACCGTCAACATCTAAATTTAAAGTAGTCCTGCCGAGATCCTTTCGCTGCAATAGTGCACCAACATCAAAATTATCCAAAATAATATTTCCCGAATAAGAAGCTTTATCAATAAAATCCATGTGGTTCAGATGCAAATCTACCTGACCATTTCCTAAATCTGTCGCAATTCTAAAATCACTTTCTAATTCTGTTGTCGAAACCTTTGCTTTTCCAACAATATTAAATTTACCAATTCGCTTAAGCTCTTTAGGAAGTTTTTTTCCTAAAACAATTGGCATCAAAACCACCAAATTATCATAGCTGGAAGTTAATCTGTCAAACTTTCCCTCCATGGCAAACTTTTGCTCTTTTGTACCTAAAAGATTTCTGAAATTAATGTTTCCGATAATTCTTGAACCATTTGTATCAGAAAGCCTAAGTTTTTTTAAATTAAGATTATTAAGCGTTCCTTTTATCTTAGATCGAAGTTTAAAATGCTGATTTTTACCCAATCCGTCATAAAAATAACGAATATCATTTGTAGCAATTGAAGCCGAATCAAGCGCAACATCAAACTTAACTTTATCTGTAAAAGCAAGAAAATCTCCTAGTTTATAATTTAAAATCGCTTTACCATATATTGATGATCTTTTGGTTTTTATGGCTAAATTTTCAAGCTTAATTTGTTTTTTGGTATAACTGAATTTCGCAGCCAAATTAGAAACATACAAACCACGATGATCCAGAAAAGAAAACCTGTGAATCGTCGTATTTACATCCGGCCCATATAATTTGAAATCACTGATATAAGCATTAAGCTTTTTAAAATCAAGAAATTGTGGGTTTTTCTTATTTTCATCCACAACCGAAAAAGTACCTTTTGAGATATAGGCATTTTTGGCCGTCAGTAAAAAATGTTTATTGGTTTTTGAAGGCTTATCAGAATCAAATAAGCGAATAAATTTATTGATATTATTTTCGTTTTCGCCTTTGTAGGTTTTCAAATTAAAAATCAAACCCGTTAAACGAAGATCGCCGAAAATCAAATCACCATCAAGAAGTCTTTTAATACTCAAAATATCAGTACTAATAATGTCTGAATAAATTAAAGTCTTTTTATGATGATCACGAATCAGGACCGTTTTTAGTTTAACTCCGCCAAAAATATTGATGGCAACTTTATCTACAGTAATATCTGTTTTAAAATCTTCATTTAAGGAATCTGTAACATATCGTGCAATTTTAGTTTGCACAATAGGCAAAGAGAGTGTTATAGCCAATGCCAACAAAAGTAAAATTAACCCAATTAGGGTTCGTGATATTATTTTCTTTACTTTTTTGATAGCTCTTTAATTTTAGTTTTCTTTTAAATTTACTTTGAACAGACAAAGAACGACTGTTTTTGATAAAAATTCTTTAATTTTGGCTTCTACTTCAATCAAAGAAATTTAAAAATTTGATTTGTCAAATATAATCCAAAATTCGTGCCTTTATATGCAAAATTCAGAGGTTTTTATTCTTGCCATCGAAAGTTCTTGCGATGATACTGCGGCTGCAGTTTTACATAACGACAAAGTACTTTCAAATGTTGTGGCTAACCAGCTAATTCATAATCAATACGGCGGCGTTGTTCCTGAGTTGGCTTCGAGAGCACATCAGCAAAATATTGTTCCTGTGATTGATGCTGCACTTCGCAAAGCAAATGTACAAAAAGAACAATTAACTGCCATTGCCTTTACACAAGGACCTGGCTTGATGGGTTCTTTATTGGTAGGAAGTTCTTTTAGCAAATCACTTTCATTAGCATTAAATATTCCGCTAATTGCTGTAAATCACATGCATGCCCATATTTTGGCGCATTTTATTGATGAAGAAGGTTTTGATAAGCCAGAATTTCCGTTTTTGGCCCTGACCATTAGTGGCGGCCACACGCAAATTGTAAAAGTAAATGGTTTTTTTGATATGGAAATTATCGGTGAAACCACTGATGATGCAGTTGGAGAAGCTTTTGACAAGAGTGCAAAAATTCTCGGACTTCCTTATCCCGGCGGACCTTTGATCGATAAATATGCCAAAGAAGGAAACCCAAAAGCTTTTGCTTTTACAAAACCAAAAGTACCCGGACTGGATTTTAGTTTCTCTGGTTTAAAAACAGCAATTTTATATTTTATTCAGAAGAAAAAATTAGAAAACCCAAATTTCATCGAAGAAAACCTCAATGATATTTGCGCTTCTATTCAATATACAATTATCGAAATTTTGATGGACAAGTTAAAATTAGCGGTAAAAGAAACCGGAATTAAGCAAATTGCCATCGGCGGTGGGGTTTCGGCAAACTCCGGAATCAGAACGCGTTTGAAAGAAAGTGAAGGCAAATATGGCTGGAAAACTTTTGTTCCAAAATTTGAATACACTACAGATAATGCTGCCATGATTGGAATTGTAGGATATCAAAAATATTTATCAAATCGCTTTGAAACTCAGGCAGTAGTTTCAAAAGCACGAATTCAATTTTAATTATGCAATTATTTTACAATCCGGATATAGACGAAACGACTAAAACTTTTTCTTTTGATAAAGAAGAAAGCCGTCACATTATAAAAGTTTTACGCAAAAAAGACTCTGATATTCTTCATGTTACAAACGGCTTAGGTTTAGTGTTTGAAACAGAAATTACACTGGCTTCAGACAACAAATGTATTGTTGAAGTACTTTCGATAAAAAAAACTCCGGAACCAAAATTCCGTTTGCATCTGGCGGTTGCGCCAACCAAAATGAACGATCGTTTTGAATGGTTTTTAGAAAAAGCTACAGAAATTGGTATTCAGGAAATCACGCCAATTTTTTGTGATCGCTCTGAAAGAAAAGTGGTTAACAAAGAACGGTTTGAAAAAATTATCCTTTCGGCGATGAAACAATCGAATGAAACGTATTTGCCAAAATTAAACGAGGCTATTTCATTTAAGGAATTTATCAAACAAAAAAATGAAGGTTTACAATTGATCGCACATTGCGAAGAAACCGATAAAAAATCATTGAAAGAAGTTTTAAAACCAAATGAAAACGTAACCTTATTAATTGGTCCCGAAGGCGATTTTTCTGAAAAAGAAATTGCATTGGCTTTAGAAAATAATTTTCAGCCGGTAATGTTAGGAAATACACGATTACGCACTGAAACTGCTGCTGTTGTGGCGTGTCATAGTGTTGTGTTTTTTAATGAGAATGTTTAATTAGCTCAAAACCTTTGTCAAAGTTTCGAACTTTGACAAAGGTAGCTGCAGAGATCTTTCCTCCGTCGAGATGACAAGATTGTGTAAACCGGACAGGTTTTTAAAACCTGTCCGGTTTAATTAGCGTAAAACCTTTGTCAAAGTTTGAAACTTTGACAAAGGTTGTTGAGGAGCTACTTGCGGAGATTTCTCCTCCGTCGAAATGACAAAACAGGCCGCATATAAAAGCAAATTACCAGATAATTTATAATTAAATGAAAAAAATATTTTACTTATTATTCCTTCTTTCCCTTCCTTCTTTTTCGCAGGAAATAGCTTTATTAAAATACAGCGGTGGAGGCGATTGGTATGCAAATCCAACCTCTTTGCCTAACTTAATTCAGTTTTGTAATTCAAATATCAATACGAGAATAAAAGCGAAACCATCAACGGTTGAGCCGGGAAATCCTGACTTGCTTTCGTATCCTTTTGTACATATGACAGGTCACGGAAATGTGGTTTTTAGCGATACTGATGTCGAAAACTTAAGAAATTATCTTACTGGCGGAGGTTTTCTTCATATTGATGATAATTACGGAATGGATCAATATATTCGAAAAGAAATCAAAAAGATATTCCCAAATAATAATTTGATTGAAATTCCCGCAAATCATCCTATTTTTCAAAAGCCATTTCCTTTCCCTAATGGTTTGCCAAAAATTCACGAACACGATGGAACACGTGCTCAGGCATTTGGCATTTTTATCGAAAACAAACTGGTTTTATTATATACGTACGAATGCGATCTGGGTGATGGCTGGGAAGATGCAGAAGTACACAATGATCCGCTTGCAGCAAGAGATAAAGCGCTAAAAATGGGCGCAAACATTATCAATTATATTTTTACTAATTAACATCTAAAAGGTGCAGCTTACTCACGAAGAAAATCAATTTGAGCGAAAAACATTTCCCATAACTTTGGTTTGTGATCATATTTATTTTCAACAAAATATCGGTTCTCTCTTTAGAATTGCCGAAGCTTTTGGTGTAGAAAATATTATTTTTTTAGGAAAAGATATTCCGCTTACGCCAAGAAAAATTAATAAAACGTCAAGAAGTACACATCTTTATGTGCCACATACTGTAATAGAACAAACGGCTGAAGTTGTCGATTATTTAACTTCAAATAACTTCGAAATCATTGCTTTGGAAATTGCAAGCAGCAGCAAACCTCTTAAAGAAGTTACAATTCCTGACAATCAGAAAATTGCATTGATTGTAGGAAGTGAAATTAACGGAATATCAGATGAAATTTTAAAAATTTCGAACCAAATTGTGCACATTAATATGTTCGGAAAGAACAGTTCGATGAATGTTGTACAAGCCGCAAGTATAGCTTTGTACGAAATTACTTCTTAATAAATTTTGTTAAATTTTTGTAAGAACTAGATTATATAAGGGATTGTAAAATTCTCACAAATAATTATTTGTAAATATTTTGCTACGTAAAACTTTTGTTATAAAATTGCGATATTGTTTAACTAATCAACAATATTATAACAAAAACCCCTATTATTATGAAAAAAGTTTTTTTATCCGCAGTTACAGCCTTGTTGCTGTTTTCTTGTCAAAATGACTCAACAGAATCAGGAGATTCAAATGTAAGTGCAATTGCCCACAGAGGATGTGCGACTCAGGAAGTTTTAGAAGCACAATTAAAAGCTGATCCGACGTTAGCTATCAGAATGAATGAAATTGAAGCTTTTACAAACAACGCGTTATTAACCAAACGCTTAGTAAACGGAAAAGTTGAAATTCCGGTAGTTGTAAACGTACTTTACAGAACAACAGCACAAAACATTTCTAATGCTCAGATTCAATCTCAGATTGATGTATTAAACAAAGATTTCAATGCTTTAAACTCTGATTACAACAGTGTTCCTGCTTTATTTTCTGGTGTTAAGGCTAACGTAGGAATTACGTTTGTTTTAGATCAGGTAATTAGAAAGTCGACTACAAAAACATCTTGGGGAACAAATGATGCCATGAAAAAAACGGCTCAGGGTGGTATTGCTCCAACTTCTCCAACTACAAAACTTAACTTATGGTCTTGCGCTATTGGCAATGGAATTTTAGGTTATGCACAATTTCCAGGCGGGCCTTCTGCTACTGACGGAGTTGTAATCGATTCAAGATATTTTGGATTGTCAGGATCTGCAAATGCTCCGTTTAATTTAGGAAGAACTGGTACTCACGAAGTGGGTCACTGGATGAATTTACGTCACATTTGGGGAGATGCAACTTGTGGAAGCGATTTAGTATCTGATACTCCAACTCATAACGAAGAAAACTATGGTGTACCAGCTTATCCACACTACAGTACTTGTTCTGGTACTCCGGTAGAAATGACAATGAACTACATGGATTATACTGATGATAATGCAATGTACATGTTCTCTAACGGACAAAAAAGCAGAATGGCTGCGATTTTTGTAACCGGAGGTCCAAGAGCTGCATTTGGTATCTAAAAAGACATTCAATTTCATACACTAAAAGCGAGATAGTATATATCTCGCTTTTTTTGTTTTACCCCAAAAATCTAAAAGCTTTTTCCTATATTTATAATCTAAAACTGAATCATGATCACTTCAAAAATTATTTCTAACGGGATATTACGAGCTTTAACCACTATCTTAGTTGTTGGTATAATTTTATATTTTTTATACGAAATTCAAACCGTAATTGTCTATTTATGTATTTCATTGATATTATGTTTGATAGCAAATCCGTTAGTACAATTTTTAAAAAACAAATTAAAATTCAGTAACTCATTGGCTGCCACAACTACCATAATTGTTTTCATATTAACAATGATTGGTTTTATATTTTTGTTTGTTCCGTTGATTATTTCACAAGCCAATAATTTATCTCTTTTAGATACAAATCATTTACAGGCGCAATTTTTAGAAGCCGAACGAAGCATTGAAACTTACTTTAACATTCCTCACGTAGATTTGAATAAAGTATTGAAAGAATCTAAGATAACATCCATGCTTAGTTTTAGTTATTTTACAGGATTTATCAATTCTATTTTAGGATTCGTTGCTGATATGGGAATGGGATTAGTCTCTGTATTTTTTATTACTTTTTTCTTTATTAAAGATCAGGATAATTTTAAATCGACAGCCAGAAAAATTTTGCCAGATAATAATGAAGATAAAATCATCAATTCTGTTACTAAAATCAATCACTTTTTAACCCGTTACTTTATTGGTTTGCTGCTTCAATTAACGGTTGTTTTTATTTTGTATTTAATTGTCTTAATGATTTTTGGAAACAGAAATGCCTTCGTAATTGCTTTTCTGTGTGCTATACTAAATATTATTCCGTACATAGGGCCAATTATTGGAACTGTTTTAGCAGGACTTTTAACAATGATAAGCATGATTGGAAGTGATTTTCAAACAGAAATTTTACCAAAAACTATTTATGTAATCATCGGTTTTATGATTGTTCAGGCAATTGATAATAATATTAGCCAGCCGATAATTTCATCAAAAAGTGTAAATTCGCATCCGTTAGAAATATTCCTGATTACTTTAATTAGCGGAATTACTTTTGGAATCGTAGGAATGATTATTGCAATTCCGGTTTTTACAATGGTGAAAGTAATTTTGAAAGAATTTTTTCCTGACAACAAAATTGTCTCCGTATTAACCGAAAGAATTTAGCATTGAACACTTCTATTTTACAACAAAATATTCAAGAATTCATTACCCAAAATAGCGGTGTTTCGATTACAAAATTAGCGCTTCAGAAAAGCCCTTTTCCTGAAGTAGAATGGATTTTAATTCTAAATCAAATTGAAGCCAAATCAAAAGCAAAAGACAAATTGCCAAGCTGGTTTTCAACAGAAAATATAATTTATCCAAGCAAAATTTCTGTAGAACAAACCTCATCAGAAAAAACAGCAGCTTACAAAGCTTCTTTAATTTCGGGTGAAAGTTTAATTGATCTTACAGGAGGTTTTGGTGTAGATGATTATTATTTTTCTAAAAACTTTAAAGCTGTTGCACATTGTGAAATAAACGAAGATTTATCGGCTATTGTAAAACACAATTTTGAGCAGTTACAAGTTGATAATTGTACCTTTTATGCTGATGATTCTTCAACTATTTTAAATAATTTAGAGCAAAAGTGGGATTGGATTTATATTGATCCTTCTCGAAGAAATGATGCAAAAGGCAAAGTTTTTATGCTGAAAGACTGTTTGCCAAATGTTCCGGAATCTTTAGATTTTTACTTCGAAAAAAGCAATTCAATTTTAATTAAAACAGCGCCTTTATTAGATATTTCGGCAGGTTTATCTGAATTGAAATTCGTAAAAAATATTCATATCATTGCTTTGGAAAATGAAGTAAAAGAATTGCTTTTTGAAATTCACAATCATTATTCAGGCGAAATAACCATCAAAACAGCTAATATTTTAAAAGATAAAACTGAAACTTTTGAATTTATTTTGGGCGATCAGTTAGATTTGCCTTTTTATCATTTACCACAAAAATTTCTGTACGAACCCAATTCGGCCATTATGAAATCCGGTGGTTTTGATGAAGTTAGTACTTCTTTCCAAATAAATAAACTGCATAAACATTCTCATTTATATACTTCTGATGAATTGATTGATTTTCCGGGAAGAGCTTTTGAAATTGAAAAAGTGATTTCATACAGCAAAAATGATATGAAAACCGAACTCTTAAATCAACAGGCAAATATTACCACGAGAAATTTTCCGGACACGGTAGAAAACATTAGAAAAAAATGGAAAATAAAAAATGGAGGAAATTTGTATTGTTTTTTTACAACAGATAAAAATGATAACAAAATAGTTTTAATTTGCAGAAAAATAACTGAAAAATGAAACAACTAATTACATTAACTTTTTTCCTATTAACCTTTACCGCTTTTGCTCAAAAACCATGTGAATACAGTGCAAATGTATCTGATTCTATTGGTACTTATAAAGTTACAAACGAATACATGATAAGCGAAAAAAACTTTGGCGGAACTTCAAATTATGTGTTCTTTTCATTGGCACAAACTGATGGTTTACCAACTTTAAACCTGCAATTGATTCAAAAAAGCAAAGATTTTGTAAAAGCAAATTGTTTTGACAAAAACTCAAAAGTATTTTTACAATTGCAAAACGGTAAAATTGTAACGCTAATTCATATCGATCAGGAAAACTGCGGAACTCTTATTCGCGATAAAGAATATAATAACAGGGTAACTACCGGAATTTTCATGTTTATGAAAGATAATTTTGAAGAACTAAAAAAATCTCCTGTTACGATTATGCGAATTAAATATTTAACTGATATTGAAGATTATATCGTAAGAAGCGAATTAACTTCTGAAATGAACAAAAAAGTATATCATCCGGATACTTACTTTATGGAAAACATTCGTTGTGTAGAATAACTATTCGCTCTATCTCATAAAAAAACCATTCCGCAAAACGGAATGGTTTTTAAATTTTAACCTGAATTCAATTTAATAACTTACTTTTTTTGTCTCAGTTCGATTATTATCTAAAACAACTTTTACTATCAAAATCTGATGACGGTTGGTTAAATTATCTATAACCAATTTAGAATCGCCAATTTTCTCTTTTTTGTAGAGTAAACTACCTGACATATCATAAACAAGAACCTCATCAATATTTTCATTGAAAGTTTCAACGTTAATCACTTTGTTTGCAGAAGCTATTGAAATTGAATTGTTTGCCGATTTTGCACCTTCTGGTGCGAAAAATTGATAAGGAACTCCAACTGTTACGTCCTGATCACAACCTTGCTCTGAAATTATTTTTAGAAGATAAGTACCGGATGACAGGTTATCAATAAGTAAAGAACCTGTATTTGATTCGTAAATTGTTCCGCCTGGACTAATCGCTACCAACGAATTACCCTCAGGTAAATTTTCTACAAAAATACTCCCCAAAGATCCAGATGTTTCTGGTGTAGTTGTAATTGTAACTTCTGGCGATTGGTTAATAGGTACTGTAAAAACCGAACCTGTACTTACCACACCGTTCGCATCTTTTACAGTCAATGTTCCGGTATAAGTTCCGCCAATAGTTCCCGCAGGAATCAGAATCTTGATTGGGCTGGCAGGTAATTCTACATCTGTAACGGCTGCAAAACTATTTGCAGGAGAAGAATCCCAAACAATACTATAAGAGACCGGAGATCCCGTTGTTGCACTGTAGCTTAACGCTGTTCCTTGCAGATCATTACTTGAACAAACAGTATTTGTTGATTCTGCTAATGTTATTGTTGGTGGTACAACCGCATCATTAACTATTATTGTTACTGCTAGATCCGTTTTACAAGTTCCGCTATAAATAGTCAGTAGTCCAACATAGCTTCCCTCCGGAATATTTGGAGATATTTCAATTGTATTGATTACGCCCCCGCCCGGAGCAAAAGTGAATGGAGTTAAACCTTGATTATCTATTGGACTATTAGTTGAAAAAACGTCCCAATTAATAGAATATCCTGTAGGGTTTCCTGTAACTGCAGTATATGCTAATGATGTTGTCTGCGAGTTGGTACTTGTAAAAACCGGAGAGATTGTTCCATTTGTTGTAATTGTAGGTTTTTCATTTACAAATACAGTAAAAGCCGTACCAATACTAACATCACCATTTGCGTTTTTTACGGTCAACAAACCGGAATAATCATCGACAGGAGTTCCGGCAGCAACTGGAATCGTAATTGCACCAGGCGGTAATACTGCATCAGTAACATTTGTAAAGTGTACCAGAGCAAAAGAATCCCATGCTATGCTGTAGGTAACTGGTGATCCGGTTGTTTCAGTATAATTTAACAATATACTTTGCGGATTAGAACTAAAACATACGTTATCTGAACTTAATCCGCTTATAGTTGGTAAATCCTCAACTGTTACAGTTGTGGGATCAGAATTTACAATTTCACAATTTCCACTTCGTACAACAGCTCTAAATTGTGTAGTTTCTGTTAATGCCTCTGAAAAATAAATAGAACTTACATTTGCGATATCAACCCATGTCGTAAACGGGCTTACAGCTGACTGCCACTTAAGAACGAATCCTGTATGACCTGATAAAGTCAGCAAACCACTTGTTTCACCAGAATTAATTGTTGTGCCACCAGTTACTGTTCCGCCAACAGTTTCTGGAGTTATTGTTATAGTTACCGGATATTGAGAACTGCAAAATTCATTTTTCAATATAAATAATCCTTCGTAGGTTCCCGGCAAAACATTTGCTGGTATTTCGATTTGGATTTTACTACCAGTGGGATCAAAAATGTTTGGAGTATCAGGAATATCATCTAAGAAAGCTGCATTTGCTGTGCTGTCCCAATCAATAGCATAACTTGTAGGATTTCCGGAAGAAGCACTATAAAATAAAGTTGATATTTGCGAAGTGTTGTTTGCACAAACTTCAGAAAATATTCCATCAAATTCAATTGTTGGAGTTGCATTTACGGTTACAGTAAAAACTGAACCTGTACTTACACCACCATTTGCATTTTTCACAGTCAATGTTCCGGTATAAGTTCCGGCAACAGCTCCCGCAGGAACTGCAATCGTAATTGGACTAGATGGCAATGCTGCATCTGTAACAGCTGCAAAACTATTTGTTGGAGAAGAATTCCAAACAATACTATAGGTAATTGGAGATCCCGTTGTTGCACTGTAACTTAACGCCGTACTTTGTGCATTAGCACTTGTACATACATTACTTGCAGCTAATCCCGTTATAGTAGGTAAAGGCACTACTGTAACCGTTGTTGCAGCAGAATTTGCTGCTGCACAAGTCCCACTTTGTACAACTGCTCTAAATTGCGTAGTTGCTGTTAATACTCCTGAAGTATAAGTTGTATTTGTATTAGCAATATCAACCCATGTCGTAAACGGACTTACAGCTGACTGCCATTTAACCACAGATCCTGTATGACCGGATAAAGTTAATAAACCACTTGTGCTTCCTGCATTAATTGTTGTTCCGCCTGTTACTGTTCCGCCAACTGTTGCAGGCGAAATAATTACTGTGGCTGTATTATTAGAAGTAATAGTTGAAGAACAAGTCGCAGAAGTAATTTTGGTTACTGTTATGGTACTAGAACCCACGGTATTTAATCCTACTGCCGTAAAAACACCGGTGCCTGCTGTGCTTACTGTTAAATTTGCTGTTAATGCTGTAGCACTGGGATTACTTCTGTTATAAGTCACTACGTAATTACCAACCGGTAATGATGATGCGCCAGAAGTTAACGTTACTGTTGATGTTGTACCACTAGAAGCACACACATTAGTTGCTGTTGTACTGGTAACATTATAAGTGGGACACGTATAAGAAATAGTTAGCTGACCTGCCGCACCAGTTCCTCCAACTTGAGCGGCACCTAATGCAGAATTTATTGCCCCACCGCCACCGCCACCTGGAGATGAACCAGCATTTCCGGGTGCAGTACCCAAAATTAGACTCGATAACCCCGGACCTCCCGCGCCTCCTGCGTTGGCCCCCGCACCACCAGCTCCTGAAGAAAGCAATAATGATAATAGTGAGGTACTGCCATTGCCTCCTGAAGTTCCTGCAAAACGAACTGTTCCTTTAGAATTGGCAACTGTTCCTCCAATGCCACCAACAGGTGTTCCACCTGCATTGTTTGCTCCTCCACCTGAACCACCAGCGGCTAGAAATAAAGATTCATAACCTGAAATGGTAGAATTGCCTCCTGCTGTGCCATTAGCTCCGGAAGCTCCCAAAGTTTGACCAGCCACCACTACATTCAAGGTAGCTCCGGGAGTAACTGTAAGTGTGGAGCTTGCAAAGGCACCTCCACCTCCACCGGCAGCACCTCTTCCTAAAAGCAATCCGGCACCGCTCGCACCTCCACCGGATCCTCCTCCGCCCCATGCACTTACATTAATAGAAGTTACACCATTAGGAACAGGAAATGCTCCATTGGTGACAAATGTTTTCGTGGTCTGCGCCCAGGAAAAAGTAATAATAAAAACGAGCAATAAACATAATTTTAGTCTCATAATAATTTTTTTTAATGGTTAAAAAAACTTTTGTTAATAATGAGGCTTATACAAAAACAGAAGCATATCTGACTAAAGGAGCTAGTCAAAGCATTCTTTCCAAGGAGGATATAAAATCACAACTATCTAATATATAGGTAGTTAAAAAACTAGGATGATGAAATTAACCAAAAAAAATTAATCAATAATATATAATTCAGTATATTATTATGCACTTTGACAGATAAAATAAGATTATTCTCTCTTTTTTAACATCCGAAATAATAATTTGTTAGAATTAACTTTTTTTTACATCTCAATACATAAGTTTAATCCTATATAAGTGAAAATCAAATTATTATATCTTCAAGTTTTATAAACAGATATAAATCACGACAAAAAATAGAATACGGAGTAATTAAAGAAATTTTATGTGCATGGAAAACAATTTTAAAGAACTAAAAATTGTCTGCTACGATTAAGCGAGTTGAATATTTTATTGATATTAATAATAGTATCTAAGAAGCGATAAACTTCTTAAATGAATAACAAAAAATACTTTTGTGGATATCTGGATATGCGGAATAGTTATTCGCAATCCCATTTTTGATTGGAAACCTTATCTTTTAAACCGGTTTTTAAATTATAATGCCACCACTCTGAATCGAATGAATTAAAGCCATTGGCAATCATTATTTTTTTAAGATAAGCACGATTTGATTTTATTTTGCTTGAAAGTTTGGTATAATTGTGACTTGCTTTAATTCCGAAGAAATCAAAAGGAGTTCCCATATCAACTTCTTTTCCATTGGCGTCAACAATAGAAATATCAACCGCACCTCCTCTATTATGGATAGAACCTTTTTTTGGATCTGCGACATACTCCGGATTCGATACAATTTCCCACATTCTCTTTTGTATAAATAAAGGTCTGTAACAATCGTACAGCTTTATTTTATAACCTTTTTTCATAAAATCTTTATTGGCAGCAATTAGCGCCTGCACCGTTTTTAATCGTAAAACACATTCGGCGCAATCATATACTTTGGCTTTCAGAAAATTATCTTCAGTTGCATATTTCATGTCGTAGATAAAATCTTTGCTATAATCTTTTAAATTCACAAAAGTCGTATCTGCAATCTCGTGTTTTACCGGGCTTGAATAAGCTTCATGTTGAGCATTCATGGAAATTGCAGAGAAAAAAAATCCAAAAATGAATGAGAATTGAATATATAGCAGAAGATTTATTTTCATTGTGAAGATTTATTGTATGAAGTAAATATAGTCAAAACAGCTTAAAACAAAAAACCGGCTCTAAAATCAAAGTTAATTATAGCTAAACATCTGCTTTAATTGTAACACTTTTCAATAATTGTTGTCTATTAATTAGAATTCATTTAACTTTCTAATTATGTGCAATAAAAGAATCCTATTATTTATAAGTTTATTTTTAGTTGTTCTCAATTTATCGGCTCAGCAAAGAAAGGCTACTAAATTGACGAGCCAAACAAGCGATTATGATATTCAGGATAGCGTTTCGGTAAAAACCCGTGATGGCGCGATTTTATCAGCCATAATTGTTCGCAAAAAAGAAGATACTACTCCGAAACCGGTAATTCTTCAATATACAATTTATGTCAGAGACAAAGGCAGAGATCTAAAAACCTTAAAAGAATCTGCAGATCATGGTTATGTTGGTATAATGATATATAGCAGAGGAAAACGGTTTAGTCCAAATGAAATAAATCCGTACGAGAATGAAAACACCGATGTGTATGACGCCATTGACTGGATTAGCAAACAAAAATGGTGCAACGGAAGTGTTGGAATGTTTGGTGGCAGTTACAATGGTTTTACGCAATGGGCGGCTTGCAAAACAGTTCATCCGGCATTAAAAACAATTGTTCCTTATGTTGCTAACAGACCCGGAATGGGTTTGCCAATGGAAAATAATATTTTTATTAATCCAAATTACGAGTGGGCTTTTTATGTTAGCAATAATAAATATTTAGATACGGTTTCGGGAAATAACAGGCAGCGTTTTAGAACAATGCAATCGAAATGGTGGGAATCCGGTACGGCCTACAAAAAACTGGACAGTATTGATGGCGAACCAAATAGATTGTTTCAAAAATGGATAAGTCATCCTGCATTTGATAATTACTGGCAAAAAATGGCTCCGTACAAATTAGATTTTGCACAAATAAATATTCCCGTTTTAGCTTTTGATGGCTATTATAACGATTCTCAAAATTCAAGTTTATATTATTTAAGAGAACTTCAAAAATACAATCCCAATACGCCGGCTTATTTAATTATTGGTCCATACGGGCATTTTGGAACCCAAATTGGCGGTGAGGCTGTTATAAATGATTATAAAGTTGATTCGTTGGCATTAATCGATATCAAAAAAATTACGTATCAATGGTTTGATTTTATTTTGAAGAACGGAACTAAACCAGAAGTGCTAAAAGATAAAATCAATTATGAAGTTATGGGCGCAAACTCATGGCGAAGTGCTCCTTCAATAGATAAAATGCACAACGGCTTTCTGACTTTTTATTTAACAAATACTAAGTCCGGAAATTTTTATACGGCAAACTCTAAAAAATCCGGTAAAAATGATTTTCTATTACAACAAATAGATCTTGCTGACAGACAGAAAAGCAGCAATAACGATTATTATCCAGATCCGATAATTAAAAAAGAAATTGATACAACGAGTGGATTTCGTTTTATAAGTGATCCATTAAAAGAACCTGTAATTGTAAACGGTTCCTTTTTAGGAGAATTAAAAATAAGTATCAATAAAAGAGATGTTGATTTGGGTGTAACTGTTTATGAAGTATTGCCAAATGGCGAATATTTTCATTTGTCCTATTACATTGGCCGCGCCAGTTATGCAAAAAATATTGAAAAAAGACAATTGCTAAAGCCTGATGCTATTGAAACAATTTCTTTTTCGAATACGCATTTGGTAAGCAAGCAATTAAGCAAAGGAAGCAGATTGCTTATTGTTATCGATGTAAATAAAAATTCGTTTTCTCAATTAAATTATGGAACTGATAAAGAAGTAAGCGATGAAACTATTAAAGATGCAAAAGTGCCTTTGCAAATAAAATGGTATACCGATAGTTTTGTGAAAATTCCTGTTTTGAGATAACAAAATCAAATCATTTTATGGCGAATTTCCTTGTACTTAGATCGGCCTACAGGCAAAAGTTCGGCATTTTTAAGTAACATGCTGTATTTCCCTCCGGGTTCTACAATGAGTTTATCGGCTTCGTTCCAGCAGACAATAAACGATTTGTGTATTCGCTCGAAAGTTGAGGGAAGTAATTTTTCCAGAGATTCTAAAGATTTATCATGAAGTTCAATACGGTTATCTGATAAATGCAATTCGGTATAAATTCCCGCGCCTTTAATGTATCGGATATCTTTAATGGAGACCAGTCTAATGGTTTTCCCTTTTTTTACTGCTAAAAACTGAAGATCTCCATTGGGTTGTTTTTCTGGTGAAGTAAAACGTCTAAAAGCTTGTGTCAATCTGTTTTCATCAAAGGGTTTGCCTACAAAGTCCAGAACTCCATAACCAAATGCTGTAATTGCCTTATCTGTATAAGCCGAAATAATAATGGTTTGAAATGACCTTGCTACCACATTTTGCAGAACATCAAACCCATCTTCGCCGTTTAAATTCAAATCCAGCAATAGCAAATCGATTGAATTTTGGTCAATGATACTTAATCCGTTTTCAACTGAATCACAAAGTAAAATCCCGGTCTCCTTATCAAAAAAATCCCGCGTCATTCTTTCTATTCGTTTGGCAATTCTGGCCTCGTCTTCAATAATCAGAATCTTCATCTTTTATCAAAAATTTTAATTGTTGTCATCCAGCCTTCCTCTACTTCATGAGAATCAAAATGCCAGTTGGTACCGTAACTTTCATTCAATCTGGCACTGATATATTTAAAACCTGTTCCGTTACTTTTCTCTTTTCTAGTTTTTCGGTTTTTTGCAATCGTTTGTAATGTATATTCTTTATAGTTTTTTTCTTTTGTAAAACTTAAACAAAAACAAATACAGCCTTTTTTGGGTGGTAAACTGTGTGTAATTCCGTTTTCAATAATGGTATGAATAATCGCAGGCGGAATTTCTTCATTTTCATCAATATTTTTTTCCTCCCAATCATAGCAAACTTCTTTACGAAAAGACATTACTTCCAGATGTTTTCGACACAATTCAATTTCTTGTCTAATAGGAATAAGTGTATCTTCGGAAATGGCATTCATAATATCAAATTCGTCTGCCAGTGCCCGAATAAATACAACGCCTTGCTGTGGTGATTCTTCAACCCAATCGATCAACGAGGTTAAAGTATTTCGAAGAAAATGCGGCTGAATATTTTTCTTGATCAGTTCTAACTGCAATCTTGACGAAAGTAATAAGGATGCATTATGAGCCTCTTCGATTGCTTTTGCCCGAATGGTATGAAGATACAACATAGAAAGTACGATAATGGTAAAACCGATAAACAATCCAAAATCATAGAAAATATAGCGATTAACAACAACACTTACCAGTAAGCCCGCGACAACAATCGATCCGCCTTTGATTTTTCGGAATGTGGCATTTGCTGCTATAATAATAGAAATAAGACACATGGCATAGCTAAAATAAATCGCCGTTATATCATAATGTCCATAATTAGTAATATAGATTACAATAAGACTGGTAAACAAAAGAAACAAAAACAACCGCTTTTTTTTGAAGTCAAACTGCAGCATAAAATACCACGGAACCAGAATTGAAATGGCAAAGGTGAGCAAGCCCACGATTTGTAAACGGGTATAAAATTGAGTATATGGAATGTCTACATAAAATTTGACATATTCTATAATTAAAAGACAGAAGAAAAGCAGACAAATTATGCCAAAAACCAAAACAGTTGTTTCTTTACGAGTGCTGTTTATGTATAGAAAAAAATAATAAATAGCAGCAATAAGAAAAGCTCCTGCCATGAGATTCATAAAAGACATTACAATAAGCGGCGAGCGATGAAGTCTTAAAAAGCTTTCGAGTCTTATATCAATTCCACGATTTGCTTCTCGCAATTGCGTTTGTGTTCCAATAATAGTGATCATGTGCAAGCCAATATTGCCTCTTTTTTCGGGTATTTCATAATACGTCGTTTCAGTGCCAGCTACTTCGGGCTGACCAGATTGGACCATTTTACCGTTGCTTCCCACAAAAATACCATCCCAATAAACATCAAAAGCACCAAAACCATTCACCTGTAAACCTAATGGTCCGGCATTATTATCACGTTTAATCAACTTTACCGGTATTTGAACTTTAAAAAGATCTTCTGCAGATTTACCCAGATAATCTTGTACACGATCTTCATTAACATAATAAGAATAAGATGCATCCGATTTCACATAATCAGTATACTGTTTACACGAGGTAAACAAAAGCAGTAAAAAAGCGCTAAAAAAGGTCAGTCGATACATAAGATAAAGATAGAATAAATATCGAATTGAGAAATGCATTTCAAAAGCTCTTAGAGCCGTTTGCATGTTTTAAAAGGTCTCATTTTATTTTATCAACTAATCTTGTACTATATAACCAATCAACATGAAAACCCTAATAACCAGTATTTTAATTTTACTATTTCACTTTTTGGCCAATGCGCAGCAAGCCACTGTTTCCGGAAAAGTTCAGGACAATACCACCAAAGAAGCATTGCCGTATGTAACAATAGCGGTAAAAGACAGCGCCTTAAAAACAGTACTAATTGGTGTTACTGATGAGCATGGCGTTTTTAGTTTAGAAAAATTGCCAATAGGAAAAATGACCATTTCTTTTAGTTTTATGGGATATCAAAATTATACGCAGCCATTGGAGATTATTTCGGGTAAAGCAAAAATAGAATTAGGAACTATTGGTTTAGCTACTGATGCAGTTCAATTGAATGCCGTAGAGATTAATGGTCAAAAACCAAACATTAGTTTAAAACTGGATAAAAAGGTTTTTGAAGTTGGTAAAGATGTGCTTTCGCAAAATGGCTCTGCCAATGATGTTTTAAATGGAGTACCGTCTGTTGCAGTTAGTCCAACCGGCGGAGTGAGTCTTCGTGGCAACAGCAGTGTATTAGTCCTTATTAATGGACGACAATCCGGTCTTACCCAAACCAACGCGCTTGATCAAATCGCTGCCGACCAAATCGATCGTATAGAAGTTATTACGAATCCTTCGTCAAGATATGATGCTTCTGGTTCTGCAGGAATTATTAATATTATATTGAAAAAAAACAAAAAAAGTGGTTTTAATGGTCAGGTACGATTGGTGGCCGGTTCACCAAATGATAGCCGTCTTAATCCAAGTATCAACTACAAATCAGATAAAATCAATATTTTTTCAAATTTCAGCATTCGCTCATCTGATTACGTTGGTTTGTATACAACAAATCAGTCCACTATTAATAATGGCACGCCAAGTCTAATGAACCGTGTGCAAAATGAAGACCGTCACGACGATGGAAAACTGATGTATCTTGGGGCTGATTATTTTTTTGACGATCACCACACTATTACCGCAGCTTTTTTAAAGAATGCCACACATGATAATGATAAAACTCACCTAAAATACGATTACAGCAACGATACGAGCCTGGATAGCACTTTAATAAGAGAAGGCAAATCACTGGAAAAAAGGGATTACAATCAATTAGAATTTAACTATACACAAACATTTAAACAAGAGGCAAAAAAATGGACTATTAACGTTCAATACGATTGGTGGAACAGCGATAAAAACTGGAATCTTTCAACAGAGCGTTTATTTCCAACTCCAGTAACTTATCGCGGAATTAGAACAAAATCAATAGGCAACAGTAAAGATTTACTTATCCAGAGTGATTTTTTACAACCTATTGATAGTGTTTCGGTATTTGAATTTGGTATAAAAAGTGAGATTCGCAAAGTCTCCAGCGATTTTTTGGCCGAACAGCAACAAGAAAATGACTGGACAATTTATCAAAACATTGATAATAATTTGAAATATACTGAGACCATTTCCAGCGCATATGCTCAATTTAGCAACAAAGCAGGCCAATTCAATTACATGCTGGGTTTGCGTACAGAACTAACCCAAATTTCTATTACAGATATTAAAAACACATACGACGACAAGAAAAATTACGCAAAACTATTCCCTACTGTTAATATGAGTTATAAGTTTGAAACTTCGACTTTGCAGCTTAATTACAGCAAACGCATTAACCGCCCGGCTTTGTATGCTTTATATCCTTTTAATGAACTGACGGATTTAAACGCACAATATATTGGAAATCCAGATCTTAATCCTTCTTATACCGATGCATTTGAACTGGGTTTTCTTAAAACCTGGAAAAAACTAACCCTGAATCCTTCTGTTTATTACCAAAGAGAAAAAAATTATATTCAGGATTTTACTTACCGTGAGAATGATATATTTTATACAACACCAATTAATATTGACTACGAAACGCGCACTGGTTTTGAACTTTCTACATTATACAATCCGTTAAAATGGTTACAGATAAATGTAGAAATGAACTTTTACAGCTTTGTACAGAAAGGAAATTATCAGGAAAAAAACCTTGATTATAACGGAGAAACTTTTACAGGACGATTAAGTACGCAGATTAAATTGCCGGCCAAATTTAGTTTTCAGGGACGCTATAACTTTCGTGGAGAACAGCAAAATGCACAAACCACAAATGCAGCATTGCAATCAATCGATTTTGGTTTGAGCAAAACTTTATTAAAAGACAAAGCAACAATTGTATTTGATGTAAGCAACGCTTTTAATTTGCGTCAGAACAAAAACACCACAACTGGCACCGATTATTTATTTAAAGAAGTAAGCATACCTAACGCTGCCCGATACCGACTAAGTTTTGTTTATCGTTTTAACCTAACCGATCCAAAAGTGATCAGACAAGCCAATAGTGCTAATCGTAATTAAATTTAAGCTGCTAGTTAATCAAATGAAGTTCGAATGGTTTGTAAAAAAGTATAAAACACAAAACCACTCGATTGGAGTGGTTTTTCAGAAGAAAATATATTCTTCATATCACATTATCCTTTTTTCAATGCAAACCAGCCAAAGGCCCGGATTCTTATTTTAAAAAATGAATCTTCTACTACTTCATCTACTTTTTTCCAGGCCTCCTCTACAAGCTCTTCTGCTTCCTGCCTACAGGCGGCAATGGCACCACAATTTTGCAATGTAACAATTACAGATTCTATAATCGCTCTGTCTGTAGGCATTGTTTGAATTATTTCCCAAACATATTCACGTTTATCCAAAGGCAATAAACCCATTGCTTTGGCAACAGGCATGGTTATTTTTCCCGCTGTAATATCTTCTCCTTTATCTCTGTTATTGTCGTACCCCTGCAAATTCAATACATCATCCATTATTTGATAGGCGACACCAATGGCTTCAAAAAAAACACCAAGCGCATTTATTTCTTCCGGTTTGCCCCCTCCTAACAGTGCTCCCATTTTGGCCAATGTACATGAAGAGGCTGCTGTTTTTAACCGGTGTATCGTATAAATCCTCTTTTCCAGTAATGTGTTATCCCCACTATTTACTGCATCTGGCATGAGATAATGAAGCCCGCTAATATCCATTGCCTGGCCTGCATGCCCAGCACGCATCATTCCAAAATAAAATTCATATACCTGCAGCCGGATATGTTCTGGAAGCTTCGGACTATGCATCATCAATTCTCCAATAAAATAACAGGCATTGCCCGCATTAATTGCAAGTGCTTCTCCGTACATCAAATGCAAAGCGGTGCCTCCTCTGCGTGTATCAGACTTGTCCTGCACGTCATCTACAATTAATGATCCTGTATGTATGATCTCTAGCATGGCGAGCCAGTCGACAAACGGCTGGGAGTTTCCGCCAACAACGTCTATACAAGCTAAAAACACATAAGACCGCCAGGATTTTTTATTACGATCAACAACTTCCCTGATTGGTTTGATAACCGTCGAAACATATTGTTCTTTATCAGCAGTGCTAAAAAAAGAAGTTCCCAGCGAACTGTTTACCAATCTGTAAAACTCATCGTCAGTAGGGTCTAAAGGCAGTAATGATTCTATCGCCTTTTGCGTTGCCTTACCAACATTTTTTAAGAAATTTTCAATATTTATAGTAGTATTAAATCCGTTTATTTCAATATATCCAGGGCCGGAAACTTCTGCTGCCATAAAACTTCCTGTAGCATTTACACATCCTTCCCAAATTGCCGGCGGAGAGAGAATCGTAATAAACTCTTGTTCCGGAAATTCAGCTTTAACAGAAAGAGAAATATTAAATTCTGGGATTTCCAATCTCCAGGAAACGGGATACGAAATAAAAGTTTGAACGCTTGTCCAGTAATCTTCAGGAGTAAATGAAAAATCTTCTGTTCTGTTTATTTCACCATCCGGAGCTATCATAATTACTATACCTCCAGCATGTGCACCATTAATTTTATTATCAAAAAGATTATATCCGGATATCTGGCAGCCATTATCCAGCTGGAGTGCTATCCAGTTCCAGGCCAGATCATGCTCAAGGTCAAAGTTTGGGTTTTCATCTACAGACCTGCCGAATTCATGATCATACCAACCACTGCCCTCTACATTGTAAACTGTATTATCGATCAGGATCTCCCCGCTTACCTCACATTTTGGAATAAAATAATAAAACAGATCTTCTCTTCCTATACTGCTCCCCACTCCATTGTTTCCATGTCTTACCGGATTTGTTAATGGAACAAAATCAAGTCTGCAAGCGATTCCTTTCGATGGGTTTTCCAGATTTAAATGATAGTTGCCCTGTTCCTCTTTCTTAAAAGAATTCTCATCATATTCAAGTGAAAGATTCTTCGTCCCTACAGTAACAGTTTTTTTAAGAAATCTGTCAGGCAGCGGCACATTTCCTTTCTCATACACCTCTTTTAATGCACGGCGAATCCATTTGGTTCCCACATTTTTTTCGTCGTATTTCTTAATCATTTTTAATGCTTCACTTGGTAAACTTCTATCTACAAGAGAGTCCGTATAATACTTTTTCCCGTCGATGTCTGATAAGGACCAGATTACAGAATGTGTATGGTTTAAATTTCCTGTATGCTCATCTCTTTTTGCCGCCCTGAAAAAGGAAGCGAATAAAGAAAGCCGTTTACCATCTTTAGAAGTCAAATGACAATTTTGATACCACCATTCGATTCCGGATGCATCGTGTGGAAGGTCATGAATATCTAAATCGATCGGGCCATCAGCGGGCCATGTGGAATCATAATCAGCTAAAATAATTTTTAAATCTGTTTGTTGAGCGTCGGTTTCTTGTTTCATAGTTTTAGACATATTAGTTATTATTAAATAATATATTTACCTCCGCTCTCCAAAGTCTTTTCGATTGCGAAAATAGTATTAGAAATTAAATGCTATGCAGCTCAATACAGTGTAAGACTGAAAACAGGAATAATGAATTCAGAAATTAATATAATTGGAGAGTTATAAATCAATCATTTTGTTAATGTAAAATACTTAACATTTCTATCTTCTCTCATAAATCTCTAATACCGTAAATGAGTCTAATTCTATAAAAATATGGCTTGTAATTAAAAGGCAGATATGCCTTCTTTAGATATATTATCTGACTGGACCCAAACCGCCAGCGCTCTTTATTTATGCGTTATCTGATTCTGCAGTATACAAATTCCTGGAAAATCAGGATTATATAAAAGTAAATTTTATAAGAATAAAGATACTAAAATTAATTTATCAACCAAATAGCACCCAACATATTTAACTGACTTATAACCACTTATACACTAAAGCAATTACAAATCAGTAAAAAAGATATTTTGTATTTTTGTTCTTGTAAGATGAAAAAATTGGATAATACCTGAAATGGTTTTATTGCAAACAAGGAATATCTTTTTACTTCGTTAGTTAAAGTAAAAAGTACAATGAAATATAAAGTAATTTAGAAAATGCCCATATTTTCAGGCTTGATTGTAAATCCCAAACGAATCATGCTTTTGTGTTCCTGATAATCAATCAAACTTTCTGTATAACCCACAAACCACTGTAGTGTGAGATAATAATTTTCATTTTTGTATGGTCTCCAGTTTACCTGTGTCTGCAATGATCCGTAATTGATAAGGCCGCTTCCTTTTCTAAAAAGAACGTCTGCGCTCCATCGTCCCGGCTTTATCTGGTAAGTTGCACTTGCTTCGCCATAACCGACATATTTTGTAAGTCCGGGATTATCTTCCTTATCAACAAGCGGAATCCATCCCCGTAACCCAACTGTCCATCGTGGGGAAATCTGTGATTTTAATGAAAAGGCAAGCATATTCCATGTTCTGGAATAAATAGAATCTCTGCCGTTTGATTCGTGTTCAAACGAAACTGTTCCGTAGGTTAGCCTTCCTCCTTTTAAATAAAATGGTCGAACAATAGCCACACCAGGATTAAAATTAATTTCGGAAAATGGTTTTGAGTTGGCATAAATATCCCAAAAAGCTTTTTGAGTGTATAGTAAATAGGGATAAAAACCTGCGAATATAGGCTTTGAGCGCAATCGTAACTTAAAACTAACCTGATATTTTACATCGGCAGAGTTTTTAGTAATTGGGGCATTTATTGGCACACCCGTTAAAAAATAATTATCCCTATGAACAGAAAAACTATTTTCCTTTAATAAGGAATCTGCTGCGCGAAAATTTTTTTTATCTTCTACAATTTGTGAATTTGCGTTGAGTGAAAACAAAATGAAAAAGATCAATAGGTATTTGAAATGCATTTATATGGATTAAATTGAGATAATTTATTAATTTCTATAAATATCCATGATTTTAATAAACCATGTTAACTCAATAAAAAGGAGAGTTAACTCAAAAAATGCAAGAGGAATATTTTATTTAAAATTCTTTCAGGGAAAAGAACTTATAATTTTTCAAAATAGAGATAATTGGTGCTATCAGTTACATCACGTAACCTTATTTGGGAATTATTAAATTCAAACAATTTCCAATTACAACTTAATTTACCAAGTAATTCTGAACTGAAATTTATTTTTAATTCCCTAACGTTATTCACCACCGTACTTTCCCATGTTCCAGTTTCTGCAATTGCTCCTTTTTTAGCAATTACCGATTTGTCACTTTTAAATATAAACCAATAATCACTATAAGAAAGCGTTTTTTCTGAATCATCAAAATAATAAGCTATTTTCCAGGAACCATTTGTTAGTGTCTCTGTAAAATCAAGTGTTACAATGTTATTTTCCGGACAGTAATCAATAGCATATTTTATAGCATTTTCGAACTCCAAATTATTCGTAATCGCCTTTACCTGATTATGATAATCTACTACAGAAATTGGATAATTTAATGAAATATACTGACTGCCATTCAGTTTTTTTATAAAATTAAAAAAGGCCTCATCACTTATAATCGACTGAGAACTTGCAAATTGACTGGCGCTGTTATAGATGTTAATTGTGATAGGATAATTAATATTTAACCCATTAATTTTGGATAAAAGATCAGGGTAAAGATTCCAATAATCGATTAAATCATTAAAATCATTTTCATTCTCAATTAGTTTTTGTACGTAATTGTAGTAAACCATCGTTACCGGAAAATCTATTTTTACAATATCGTCATCGTAAGTATTTGCATTGATATTATCTACTACTTTTTGATAATCAGCAGTTGTATTAACGGCAATTTGCTCATTATTAACAGTAACAGTATAAGGAAGTTTTATAGTACAGTAAGTAGAACCGTCGATTACATTATCCTGTACTGTTGGTACCATTGCCACTCTTTGCAAATAAGTGGTGAGAGGAGAAACACTTGTAATTGTTCCCTGCGCATTGTTTCCCTGCTCATCTCTGTCGTTTTGACAAGACAATAAGACTAAAAGGACTGCTATTGATAAATATTTTTTGAAAGGGAACATACTTATATTTTTACAAAGGTAATAAAATTTAAGAAACTGCTTTTTAATAAATCTGGTATTAAGGGTTTCTGTTTCACTTTTTTAAATTGTTAATTATCATAAGAAAATTTATTTTTTACTCTTATAAAACAATCAGCTTTACTTTTACCCTACTTAAAGTAAAAACAAATACTTTTGCTACTACAAATTGAAAAATCCAAATGCCAAATAAAACCGAATCAAATACTTGTGATGAAATAGTCTTTTCGTCTTTTTTTAAAAGTCACATAAAAGCACTTCGCAATTTCCTTTTTTACAAATTTGGCAATTTAGATCAGGCAGAAGATATAGCACAGGAAGCATTTGTAAAACTTTGGCAAAACTGCGCTTCGGTACCTTTGGAAAAAGCAAAATCGTACATCTATACGATTGCAAACAATAGTAGTCTTAATGAAATTGCACACCAGAAAGTGGTGTTGAAATATGAAAAAAACTTCACAGGCTTAGACAAAACAAATGAAAACCCGGAATATCTTTTAGAGGAAAAACAATTTCAGTCTAAACTTTTGAAAGCTATCGAAAACTTAAACGAAAAACAGCGTGTTGCCTTTTTGATGCATCGAATTGATGGAAAAAAATACAGTGAAATTGCCCTGGAATTAAACATTAGCGTAAAAGCTGTCGAAAAACGCATTCACTTGGCATTGTTAAGTCTTCGTAAAGAAATTGATTTATAAAGTAGGGTAAATTTAGTTCCAATTGTTTTAATATATAATAGTAGCACAATGAAAAAGAATCGCTTATTAGCAAAATGGCTCAACAATGATTTGTCGGAAGATGAATTAGCTGAATTTAAAGCAAGTCCCGATTTTGAAAAATACCAAAAAATAAAAAATTATACAGAACATTTGGAAATAGATGATTTTGATGAGAACGCTATGCTGTCGAACATTCTTAATCAGAAAAAAGAAACTCCAAAAGAGATTCCTTTACACAATAACTGGATGTTTAGAGCAGCAGCTATTTTTGTTCTGGCACTTGGGATAACCTTTTTGCTGAAATTTTTTGTACCACAAACGGAAACTGCAAGTTTTGGAGAAAAAACAACTTTTTTATTACCTGACAATTCTGAAGTTGTACTAAATTCAGGTTCTGAAATAAATTATAAAAAATGGAACTGGGATAATAACAGGCGTCTTGAACTAAAAGGTGAAGCTTATTTCAGGGTAGCCAAAGGCCGACGTTTTGAAGTACAGACCAGTCTGGGAAAAGTATCGGTTTTGGGAACTCAATTTAACGTAAAAGCCAGAAAAAACAGGTTTGATGTAGTGTGTTACGAAGGTCGTGTAAAAGTAAATTACGCAAACTTTCAAATTTTATTGACACACGGGCAAAGCGTTAGTTTTGAAAACGGAAAACAAACTAAAATGACAGTACGTTCCTTAAAACCGGAATGGACAGAAAATCAAATATGTTTTTATAAAGAAAATATCCGAACGCTGTTAGAAGAAGTCGAAAGGCAATATAATATTAAGATCGAATTAAACACAAAAGATACAGTTTCCTTATTTACGGGAAAATTACCCGCCAAAAACCTTGATATAGCTTTGCAGATTATTAGTACAACGTATCATTTGGAGACTAAAAAAGTCTCAAAAAATAAAATAATTTTTGACGAAAAATAAATGTTCTTCCCCAAACAATTTCATTTTTTGTTTTTTCTGTTTTTCCTTGTCCTGAATCTTTTTGCTCAGGACAAAGGAAAACTTATGCCTTTTAAAAAAATCATAATTGATATTGAAAAACAGCATCAGGTTAGCTTTAATTATACTGAAGACAATATTGCCGACCTGAAATTAGTTCCGCCAAAAAAATCACTTTCCCTAGATCAAAAATTGCACTATTTAGCCAAAAACACCAATTTATCTTTTGAAAATATAGGAAACAAATTCATTAATATTTATAAAAAAGAGATTGAATTACAACTAATTTGCGGCTACATTTTTTCTAAAACAGATAAAAAACCCATTGAAAATGCCAATATTAGTTTAGCCAACAACAACCAAATTACAACTGACTCAAACGGTTATTTTGAATTTAACGGGGAGGATAAAAGCACAGTCCTGATTAGTCACATCGGCTTTCTGGCCAAAAGAATTGTGTTGACTAATTCCGATTCTAAAAATTGTATTCAAATACTATTAGATCCTGAAATTACAGAACTTGCAGAAATTAAAGCGAATGCTATTTTAGCTTCGGGAATTTCAAAAAACAACGATGGATCGTTTGAAATTAAACCCAAGAAATTTGGAATTTTGCCGGGGCTTATCGAACCGGATGCCTTGCAGACCATGCAGCAAATTCCCGGTGTAAACAGCATCGACGAGAGTGTATCAAGCATCAATGTTCGCGGTGGCACACACGATCAGAATTTATTTTTGTGGAACGGAATACGAATGTACCAAACGGGACATTTTTTTGGTTTAATATCGGTTTTCAATCCCAATTTGGCACATACGATTTCTATTTATAAAAATGGAAGTTCGGCATTTTTTGGAGAAAGTGTTTCGAGTGTCGTAGCGATTTCTTCTACTCCCGAAACAGCAGAAAAAAATGCTTTTAGTGCAGGAATAAATATGATTAATGCCGATGTTTATGCGAAGTACAATCTTTCGAAAAAGAGTTCTATCGAAATTTCAGCCCGCAAATCTATTACCGATTTTGTAGAAACACCTACTTATAAGGAATATTTCAATAAAGTATTTCAAAACACAACAATCACTGATTTTTCACAAAACCAAAATATAGATTATCGCAGTGACAAAAAATTTGGCTTCTATGATGCTACGCTCAAATTCGCTCAAAAAATTGGAAGCAAGGATCAGATTATATTGGATTTAATTACCATTAAGGACAATCTGGAGGTTTTTCAAAGTGCTATGGTGTATGATATCAACAGATCTGAAAACAACATTTTGCGTCAACAAAATTACGGCGGAAATTTGTCCTGGAAAAGAAACTGGAACCGTTTCAATACTACCAAAGTGAATGTTTATAACTCTGCCTATGAACTTTTGGCCAATCAAAGAACTACTATTGGAAACCAAATCGTTATTCAGGAAAATACGGTTAACAATAATGGAATTAATTTAGAGAGCAATCATATTATTACTTCCAGATTTAGTTTTAATGATGGCTATCAGTTTAACGAAGTCGGTATTTCTAATTTAGAAAAGGTAACAAATCCTGATTTTTATCGTAATGTAAAAGACGTTCTGAGAACTCACGCCCTGATTTTGGAAGGAAAATACAACGATACGCTCGCCAGAATATATTTTAAGGCTGGAACCCGAATTAATTATATAGAAAAATTTAAAAAATTTATTGTAGAACCAAGAATGCAATTTGGTTACAGCATCAATAAAAATCTAAATTTAGAATTGCTGGGGGAACTAAAAAGTCAAAATTCGCAACAAATCATTGATTTGCAAAAAGATTATTTTGGTATTGAAAAAAGACGCTGGATTATATCGAATAACACCACAATTCCTATTCAAAAGAGTAAACAGGTCTCTTTAAATTTATTCTACAAAAAGAATGACTGGCTGTTGGATATAGAAAATTTCTATAAAAAAGTAAGCGGAATCACAACTTCCAGTCAGGGTTTTCAAAACCAGTTAGAGTTTATCAGAACGACTGGCGATTATGAAATTTGGGGAGCAGAAATGCTAGTTCAGAAAAAAATGAATCATTTTCTGACTTGGTTAAGCTATACGTATAATCATAATAATTACCATTTTTCTAATTATGAGTACCCAACTTTCCCTAACAATTTTCAGTTAATGCATACGGTTTCATGGGCGGGAATTTATGAGAAAAACAATTTTAAAATTGCTTTGGGTACAAAATGGTCTTCCGGAAGGCCAAAAACTTCTCCTGATTTTTCTCAAATTGACCTTTCAAATCCCCAATTGGTTTACAATAAACCTAATAATACGAACCTGCATATTTTTTCGCAGGTCAATATTTCTTCTACTTATAAGTGGGAAACTGCAAACGGAATTCAGTACAAATTAGGAATTTCTATCTTAAATATCCTAAACCGAAAAAATGAAATCAGCGAATATTACAGAATAAGTTCATTAACAAATTCTATAGAAGAAGTTGAAACATTCGCATTGCAAAGAACTCCAAATGTGAGCTTTAGAGTTTCACTCTAGCCCTATTTCCTTCAAGATTTGTAACCCCTTTCTGTCTCTTTTTTTATTTTTTTTATAAAATAACAATTCTTTGGTAGGGTAATCTGCATTAAAGCTGTTTTACTACTGAATCTATCAGAAGAAGAAAATGGCTCACCTACAAAACGTAATACTAGATTTTAATGACAGTTCGTAACAATAAGCAAATCTGATTATTGAACGAAATGCTCGTGGACTATAATCAAACAACAAAATGCTTTACTGTTTCTGTAAAGTAGCTTCTCCCCCTTTTTATAATTAATCAAATACAAAAAACAATGAAATTAAAACAAATTAAATTCGCTTTAGTTGCTTTTGCAGCAACAACATTTTTCCTAAGCTGTAGTAGTGATAATAACAACGATGACACTCCTACAACTCCGGAAGTAAAGATTGAAGTTAAACTTTCTACAAGTACAACATTAGGCTCTTATCTTTCAGATAAGGATGGAAGATCTTTATACTTTTTTTCAACAGATGCTAATGGACAAGTTTCTTGTACAGGAGGTTGTGAAGCTGTATGGCCTGCTTTTATAGTAGATAATTTAACTGCAGATAAAATAGGTACAGGATTAACATTCTCTGATTTTGGTACTGTAACTACTGCCTCTGGTAAAAAACAAGTAACCTATAAAGGATGGCCTTTATATTATTATGCACCAAGTGTAAACGGAACTAACACAGCAGAAGCTGCCGGTGCAACAACGGGCGACGGAGTTGGTGGTGTTTGGTTTATAGCAAAACCGGATTATTCGATTATGATCGTAAGAAGCCAGCTTGTAGGACATGATGGTAAAAACTACAAATCAGATTATACTGTTGGAGATGGCCAGACCACTTATTTTACTGATGCTAAAGGATTAACGTTGTATGTTTTTAAAAACGATAATTTCAATAAAAACAATTTTACCAAATCTGATTTTTCAAACAATCCTGTTTGGCCAATATATGAAACCGATAAAATTGTTGTGCCTTCGACACTTGACAAAACTAAATTTGGTGTTATCACTGTATTTGGTAAATCTCAGTTGACTTACAATGGCTGGCCTTTATATTATTTTGGACAAGATGCAAGCGTAAGAGGCGCTAATAAAGGAATTAGTTTCCCAAGCCCTGGAGTTTGGCCTGTACCGGTAAAAGATTTGCCACTTGCTATATAAACAATAGTTTTTGTAAATCATACTATTTAAAAAAAGAAAGTTCTACTCTACTACAGTAAAATTTAAATCAGAAAATCCAAATGACTAAAACAATAATTAAAGTACTGGTTCTTCTACTGGTAATTAGTTTGGGCTCTTATTATATCTATAAAAATATTTTATACAAAGATGCCAGAGACATCAATAGTGAAAAATCAATACTTACGATTTCTGCCACAGATTTAGAAAATGAATATGTTTTAGATCCTGCAAAAGGGGATTCAAAATACTTAAATAAAACAATTGAAGTTGAAGGAATCGTTTCTGAAGTTACAGATTCGTCAATGGTAATCGACCATAAGGTATTTTGTAAAATGAACAAAAAGGCTGAAAAGACTTTAATGAATAAAAAGATCAATATAAAAGGCAGATGCATTGGTTTTGATGATTTATTCGAAGTAGTAAAATTTGATCAATGCAGTATTCAACAACATTAAATATGAAAAAAATATTCTTAATAGTCAGTTTCTTAATCTGTCTTTATAGTAATGCGCAGGAAGATTTACTCTCCGGCCTGGACTCAACACAAGTGGTTGACAAAAACGTAACAGCAACATTTAAAGCTTTGCAGATTATAACCTTGCAGTCGACAAAATTACCTGCAAAAAAAGAGTTTTACATGGTAATTTCTCATCGATTTGGTACTGTAAAAGGCGGGATTTCGGAGTTTTTTGGTTTTGATGATGCCACTACAAAAATTGGCGGAATTTACGGAGTTACCGATTGGCTTGCTGTAAGTGCATCACACCATACTTTGCTGAAAATGAATGAAGCATCTTTAAAATATAGACTAATAAGACAAAGTGATAAATTTCCTTTGGATATTGTTGGCTACAGTACAATAGATTTTAATAGTGGATTAAAAAAAGACGATTATCCTAAAATTGAATTTTCTGATCGCTTAACGTATGTAAATCAAGTGCTGATTTCAAGAAAATTCTCTGATAGATTATCTTTAGAATTGGTTCCTTCTTATATCCATAAAAACCTATACAATCCTGCTATTGAAAATGATAATCAATTCACTTTGGGTGCAGGCGGACGTTTAAAATTAACCAAAAGACTTTCTCTTAATTTAGAATACGGCGAGAATTTTAATAAACCGGACTTCTATAATAATCCGCTATCAGTAGGACTTGACATAGAAACGGGAGGTCATATTTTTCAATTGATTTTTACAAATTCGCAGTCAATGACCGAAAGCGGTTACTTAACAAGTGCTGCCGGCGATTGGGGCAAAGGCGATTTCTTCTTTGGGTTTAATTTATATAGAGTTTTTTAAAAATATAAACATGAAAAAATATATTTATTTATCGATCATCATTCTATCCTTATACAGTTGTGAATCTAATACTTATGAAAGTCTGGAAGAACCAACTGTGATAGTTGATAAAGCTACTTATACTAAAAATGTCAAATCTATTATTGACCAAAATTGCATTGGCTGTCATCCTTCTACAGGTCAGCTTATACCTTTAGAAACCTATGACCAGGTAAGAGATGCTCTTTTAAATGGTGAATTGTTAGACAGAATTCAAAGACAAAACGGCGCTGCAGGTATAATGCCAAGATCAGGAAGAATGCCACAGGATAAAATCAACACCATTCTGCAATGGAATACGGATGGATTATTAGAAAATTAAAATCACATTAAAATGAAAAAAATAATTGTACTGCTATTTTTATTTGTTGGAATATTACATGTTTCGGCTCAAAAATATGCAACAAAAACAGGTAGTTTAAAATTTGAAGCAACTGTTGATGCTGTCGAAGAAATTGCAGCTGAAAACAAAAATACATCGGCTATTTTAGAATCATCAACAGGAGATATTGCGGTTTTAACGCTTATGAAAGGATTTCGTTTTAAGGTTGCCTTAATGGAGGAACATTTTAATGAAAATTATGTAGAATCGGATAAATTTCCAAAAGCAACATTCAAAGGAAAAGTAGAAGATTTTGACGCATCAAAGCTTTCCGCTACGGCAAAAGCATTTAAGATTTCCGGAGATTTAACCTTACACGGAAAAACACAAAAAGTAACTGCAAACGCCAAAATTTCAAAATCTGGTGATAAAATTACGGTTACAGGAAATTTTGATATAAAAGCACAAGACTTTGATATCGAAATTCCAAAACTGGTTAGCAATAAAGTATCTAATAAAATCAAGGTAAGTTTCAATCTCTTACTAGCCAAATTATAATTAGAAATATAACCACTTCCTTATTACAATAGAAAATTCTGATTTCATCTTTAGAAATCATTAAACATGACTACTATTTGAGGTCAGTTTCATTCAGACTGACCTCTTTTTTAATAACCTCAACTAAATTTAAATGATCTGCAAAAATTATGTTGTCGCCGGAGAAGATGTAAATGATGTTATGGTAATGGAAAGCAATGCCTATATTTCATACACGCTTAGATTATTACATCATTTTTTGTTTAATAATGGATTCTCAAAAGAGAAACTCAACGCTTTACATCTGGGTTTGCAAGAGGGAAATCATGTTTTAGTCTGTTATAAAAATCTAATGTTTACCGAACCTTTTTTTGTTGAGATGAAACATTGTTCCATAGAAGACAAAATCAACATTAAAAGCTCTTTCTTCAACTCAAAAAAAGAATGTTGTGCAGAGGTTACCAAAGAAATGGAATGGTTCGATCCTATTCGAAGAGAAGTTATAGCGGCACCTAAACAGATTCTACAGCATTTTAATTCAAATATCAGATTGTAAGCTAGGAATCATGGTCTTATTGACCATGTTCTATTTTATACTTACTCCAAAGTAGATTCTGAATCTGTTCTTTGCAGATATTTTCTTTGTTTTATTCTACATCTCCTATTTTCCTCTTTATTATTTCTCTTTTTTACATTGGGCATTATTAGAAATAATTGCCCTTAATTCTGCTATGCTTTCATCTTAAAATCAATAAAAACATTTTAAATGATTCCAAACTTTCACAGTCACTTTTAAATAGTCTTTAAAAGCATGGAATTAAACTCCTGCACAATAACCTTTTGTTAACAGTATCATAATATTTTCAGATAGTACGATTTCTCCTTTTAAGTACTTATATGCAAGTAAGAATTATAATTCAAAAGAAATCTGTCGACAAGATTTTCAAAAAACAAATTTTCTACTGCTGATGAGTATTTTTTATTTCTCAGTTGGTTATAGCTATTAATAATTGCATCAAAATCAAGGAATTTCAAATTAGGTTATTAACATTAAAAACTAGAATTATGAAAAAACAGAATCGAAAAAAGGTTTTAAGTAAAGTATTTATTATTATGTTAGGTGCCGTTACATTCTCCTGTCAGGACACGACATTGGATGAAGCACAAGAGACCAGTGTGACAAAAAAACAACAAAACACCAGCAAAATCAGTGCAGCAGCTATTTCTGATTTGGCAAGAAGATGGGCGCCTATACATTATAAAGATGTAGATGCAACTGGAACTTATGCCGAAGGAGGAAAATCAGATTATCTTACTGCAATTAATTATGACAATGACTGGAATGCCGAAAATAACTGGAATAACCTTCCTGCTTATGCCAATTCATTATCTGCTCATTGTTACTATTCGATAGTAGAATCAAATACGCATTGGTTCATTACTTATGCATTCTTTTCTCCTAGAGATTGGACAGATAACCCACTTTTATACTCATTAGACCAACATGAAAATGATTTAGAAGGAGTATTAATGATTGTACAGAAAGATGGATCCACCTATGGTTCCTTAAAAGGAGCTGTTACAGTAAGCCATTCAGATTTCTTTTCTTACGTGCCATCCGGCAGTTCTTTTGTAAGCGGACTGGAAAGTGTTGACGGAACATTACAAATGAGAGACTATAACGGCGAATTGCATCCTATAACAGCACAAGATGCTAAGGGGCACAGTCTTAAAGCCTGGCCTCAGCACGATATAGATGGAGATGGAATTATTTACTACCCTTCTGCAAGCGGAACTGCACAAATACCAGCTGATAATTATGACAACTATGTTGAATACAAACTTGTTGATATTTTTGAAAGCGGAGGATTATGGGACCAAAGATTTAACACCGAATTATTTTCAAGCCCGGCTGGAGGATTTAAAGGAAACGATTTTAAAACTGGTGGCGCAAACGCTCCATGGGCATGGAATGACGGAAATGATGGAATTGTACAAGGAGGTGAATTTGCAACCGATCCTGCAAAATTAGCAGATAATTATTTTGATGGTGTAGGTAATTTATCCCGCACTTATGTTGATAATAAATACAATACTTCAGCTGGTGGTATTGTAACTGTTTACCAAAACTGCAATTATACCGGTTATGCCATTGCTTTGCCTGTTGGTAATTACACATTAGATCAGCTAAAATCGTATGGTATCGTAAATGATGATTTGTCTTCTGTTCGCTTAGAAAATGGATACAAAATTACAATGTACCAAAACGATAATTTTGGAGGAGAATCTGTTGTAATAACCGGAAATAATGGTTGTTTAGGGAATTTTAATGATAAAGCAAGTTCTGTGAAGATTAGCGTTCTATAAACTATTTTTACATTTTTGGATGTCAAATAGAGCCACTCGATTGAGTGGCTTTTCTATGAAGAACTTATAGAAAAAATCAAAATCTTTTAAGTTTAGAACAAATCACATACTTCCAATTCAAAATAAGCATTCGGTTTTGGTTTAAATCAGTTAAATCCCATTCCCGAATTTAAATCATAATTGATTCTCTTTTAAATTACATTATAGGGCCTCAATGAATGAAATCAAAAAAATTTCATTTATAACTATTCTGTAAGTTAGATGCTCATTTCAAATTGAAAATAAGTGACCAATTTTATAAAACAATTATTTTATTTTAATAACAACTTTTCCCTTCGCACGCCCACTTTCTACGTAAGACAATGCTTCGTTTGTTTTATCGAACGGGAAAACTTTATCCAGAACCGGTTCAATTATTCCGGCCTCAATAAGTTTGGTAATTTCATTTAATTGTTCGCCGTCAGCTTTCATAAATAAAAAAGAATAGTCCACATTTTTAGCCTTTGCTTTTTTACGAATGCCAGAACTTATTAGGGAAAGAATTATTTTTACAAACCAGAGCGCTTTGATTTCTTTGGCAAAATCCGGAGTTGGCGGTCCGGAAATAGAAATTAGTTTCCCGCCTGATTTTAATATTCTTAACGATTTTTCGAGTGTTTCTTTGTCCTGACTATTTAGCACAACATCATAATTACTTAATCTGTTTTCGAAATCGCTGTTTTTATAATCAATAACAATATCAGCTCCAAGTTTTTCGAGGAAATCAAAACTTTTGGCGCTTGCAGTTGTAGCAACTGTGGCTCCCAAATGTTTTGCCAGCTGAATTGCAATAGTCCCTACTCCACCTGAACCTGCCTGAATAAATACTTTTTCTCCTTTTTTGATTTTTGCTCTTTCAACTAAAACCTGCCAGGCCGTCAAAGCAACTAATGGAATAGATGCTGCTTCTTCCATAGAAAGATTTTTAGGCTTGAGCGCAGCATCAGCTTCATTTATGGCAATAAATTCGGCAAAAGTACCTATGCGATGATCTCTTACTCTTGCATATACTTCATCGCCAACTTTAAACTTTTCGACATTTTTTCCGACTTTGGTAATAACTCCCGCAACATCATGTCCCAGAATTAACGGAAGCTTATAAGGTAAAATGAGTTTAAATTCTCCCGTTTTTATTTTAGAATCTAAAAGATTGACCCCGGCTGCGTGTATATCAACCAAAATATCATTTTCTTTTACTTCCGGAACAGACATTTGGGTAAGCTGTAGACTTCCGTTTTTACTGTATTTATTAATTACAAATGCTTTCATTTTATAAACTTTAGAATTTTAGTTATTGTTTCAGGCTTGCATAAATCTTTTTAGGATTTACTAAATTGAAAGCCAATTGCGGAAAAAACTTGTTTACCATATAAAGTAATTTTGCATCGCCTACCCTAATCGTGAATTTATCTTTTTTGATTCCCGAAATAAGTGCTTTTACCAACTGTTCCGGTGTCATTTTTTTATCATTTCTGTTCGCTGTCATTTCTGTTGCCACAAGAGGCGGAAGCAGTTCAAATACTTTTACATTGCTGCCTAAAATTTCTAAATTCTTTCTAAGCGTTCTGGTATAAAAACTTAAAGCTGTTTTTGTTGCTGCATAAGTTGGTTCTTCTAAAGCAGGTATAATGCTCAAAATAGAGGTTATATTTATTATCGCTGCTTCCCTTCTTGATTTCAGCATTTCTATAAAAAGGTTGTTTAACCTTATAACACCAAAATAATTAACATTCATTTCGTAAATCGCGTTGTTCAAAATTTGGTCATTTGCAATTCCCAGATTAAGTGCCGGACTGCCAACCCCTGCATTATTATATAAAATATCGATTCCGCCCAAAGAAACTACGTGATCAAAAAGTGAAATGGCATCTTCCTGATTTTCGACATCACTTTTTATAATGGTTATTGACGGAAGCAGCTTTTTTGCAGCCTCTAATTTTGCCTGATTTCTACCCGTAATGATGACTTTGGCACCTTCATCTAAAAATTGCTTTGCAGATTCTAAACCAATTCCGGAACCTCCGCCGGTAATTAATATCGTTTTACCTTTTATATTCATTGCTCGATTTATTTAAAGAATTTAATTATGAATAGTGTGTTTTCTGTTGTTTTCATTTATATATATTTTCTGTTGTTTTTCTTTAAAATTACCTTTTTTAGACTTTTTAGTCTATTTAAAAATATACTTTTTAGTTTATTTTAAAACAAAAAAAATTAGATGACGTATTGTTCTAATTCAGACTTTAGACTTTTAATAAGGCCTTGCATTGGTTTTGCTGTATCCATAACTCTGCACATTACAATTCCGCCTTCTACAGAAGCTACTAATTTGAAAGCAAAAACAGCAGGATCAAGAGATTTGGAAAATTCACCATTATTAATTCCTTCCTGAAGCAATGCAGTCAATTCCTGCTGACCAATTCTAATTACCTTAGCCACTTTTTCTTTTATAAAAGGATAATTATCATCTGCTTCTACAGCGGTATTAAATATCGGGCATCCACCGGAAACATAAGTTTCAATAGGATTTTTATAAAAATCTAAAAATGCAAATATTTTACCTTTTATTGTTTTTCCTTTATAAACTGCAGCCCTAATTTTCTCAGAAACCATCTTAAGCGATAAGTCAATTACTTGTGCAGACAAATCTTCTTTGTTTTCAAAATGTCCATAAAGACATCCTTTTGTAAGTTTTGTAGCTTCAAGGATATCATCAATATTAACTCCCGAAATACCTTTCTCATTATAAAGAGGTATTGCGGTTTCAAGTATAAATTGTTTTGTTCTTTCTGCCTTTGTAAGCATCGTAGTTTTTAAATTAGAGGGCAAATATACTAAAAAGTATATTTTAAAACACAAAATATTAAAAATTTAGCTTTTTATTAATTTTTACTCCCCAATACAAAATAGAAAAATTCAAGATCGTGAAAAAAAGAAGTGACAATAACGTTTCCCGGCACATTTTGTCCGTTTGAGCCAATTTTTTAACTGTTCAGAATTTATTGCCTTTTATGTTTGCAGCATCAAATTAATAAAAGGCATAAAGCCTCATAACATTAAAATATATAAATCATGAAAAATTTATTCTTGCTCTGCATTGTTCTGGTATCCTCAAGTGTTTTTAGTCAAAGTCTTTTTGACAGACTTCATTTTGGAGTAAAAGCCGGAGGTAATTACAGCGATTTTTCGAATGCTAATTTTGATACAGAAGGACTTCCCGGATTTCATGCCGGTGCAATAATAGCATTTGACATTAATGAAAAATGGTCTGTTCAGGAAGACTTTTTATTTTCTACTCAGGGTGCCAAAATAAAAGGAGGATTCTCTGATGGCAAAGATCTTAAATTATCGTACGTTTCTGTACCAATTGTTTTAAAATACAAAACCAGTTTCGGTCTTTATTTTGAAGCAGGTCCTCAGGTTGGCATTCTGGTTTCGGAAGATTTTAAAGAATTAACCAACGACGATTTTGCAGAAAAAATTGATGCCGGTATGGTCGGCGGTATTGGTTATCAATTTCCAAACGGGCTTGGTATTGGCGCCCGTTATTATTATGGCTTAACAGATATCAGTAAAATAAAATCAACTACTATAAATACTGATTTTCAAAACAATATGTCGCAAGTCAGTCTTTTTTACATTTTTTAAATTTAGAAGATTTCCTTTTTTTTATCTAAAAAAACAAATAACACTTCCTGACTTTTACAGGAAGTATTATTTGTTTATCAAATATCTTATAACGGCTATTATTTTTTGTACTTTTCCTTCATTTGAATAAAGAAAAACGAATGCTGAATAAAAATGTAAAACCATATAAATGAACAATATCTCAAAATCTTTCTCTCCTTTAATTCTGAGGGAAATTTATAAAATGAACTTATTTCTAACGTTCTTAATATCGTTTATTGCTTTATTTTTTCTCGTTATATTCAAAAATTCAGTTCTTCTTGTTGTGGTAATGACCTTAAAAAGTTTTTTTTACATTCTTCTGGTCACGTTTTCACTTTCTGCAATTTTAGAATTGTGCGTTGTAAAGTTTCCCAATGACATTTTTAAATTTAGACTCTGGCGTTACGGTGCGAGTTTTTGCAGTTCGATTATACTGGAAATGCTTTTGTGGCCATTTTTTGCTTATATGGCAGATATTTCCTGGCGTCATGATGATTTAGAACTTATTGCCACTTTTTTAACCGAAGCACTATTTGTTGCTACATTAGTATTGCTGCTGCAGGATTTTGCTATTTTAAGATTGGCCAAAACAAAAGCCGAAATGGAAAATTCGAAACTACAGCTTCGTACGGCCGAAGCAGAAAATTTGCTTTTAAAACAACAGATTCATCCGCATTTTTTATTCAATTCGCTCAACACTTTAAAAGCACTTTACAAAAAAGACCTTACGCTTGGAGAACATTATTTAATACAGCTTGCCGGATTTCTTCGCGCTGCCGTATCGCTTAACGACAGTATGATTACGACGCTTGAAGAAGAATTGGATTTTTGTCAAAACTATCTCGAAATGCAGAAAATGCGTTTTGGTGAAGCTTTAGAATGGGATATTAAAATCAATGATCCGGAAATGCTAAAAAGCACCGTTCCTACTTTTTCACTTCAGCCATTGGCAGAAAATGCGATCAAACACAATCGTTTTACCAAACAACAGCCTTTGCATATTAAAATAGAACAAAAAGGGGATTATATATCAGTATCTAACACCATAAACCTAAAAGAAGCTGGTGAAACATCTTTAAAAAGCGGCTTGGCAAATCTCGCAGAACGATGCCTGATTTGGTCCGGAAATGAAATTATAATTAATAACGATGGCATTACCTTTTCTGTAAGCTTTAAAGTAAATACCGATGAAAATCATAATTATTGAAGATGAATCGCTTGTAGCCGAAGATCTTGCCAACAGCCTGAAAAACTGCAATGCCGAAATTCAAATTACAGCCTTTTTGGGATCTGTAAAAGAAGCTATTGCTTATTTCAAAAACAATCCTCAGCCAGATCTTATTTTTAGCGACATACAATTGGGCGACGGTTTGAGTTTTGAAATCATAAAAGCGGTACCTCTTCATGTTCCCGTTATATTTTGTACGGCTTTTAACGAATATGCACTTGATGCTTTTAAAGCAAATGGTATTGAATATATCCTGAAACCCTTTAGTGGAAACGAACTGGAAGCCGCTTTGGGCAAATTTCAGAACATGCAAAAATTAATGAGCGGCCAGCTTGCGCAACAATACCAAAAGGCAATGGAAACGATTTCAAATCTGCAACAACCTGTTAGCGAAACTATAATGGTAAAATACAGAGATCGACTGCTTCCTTTTACGCTGGATAAAATTGCCCTTTTTTATGTCGAAGCAGAAACTACGGTTATGCATGCGCACAATGGCAAAAGTTATATTTTGACCGAAAGCCTGGAAGATCTGGAAAAAAGAACCAATAAATTTTTCTTTAGAATGAACAGGCAACAGCTCGTTAACCGAAACGCCATAATTGACGTAACAGATTATTTTCCCAGAAAACTAAAAGTAAACCTTTCATTTTCTTTTCATAAAGATGTTTTTGTCAGTAGAGAAAAAAGATCAAAAGTATTGGCCTGGCTTGCAAGTTAATCTTCAAATTCAAATAAAATCATCTACTTACAGACTTTCAAAAACAGTCTTCATTTCTCCGTTTCCTATCCTTTATCACACATTAGTTCAGGCATAACGCCTCAACCGTAATATTGTCCGTTTGAACTTATTTTTTTGGCTTTTAAAGCAATTGCACTACTACTTTCGCAGAGCAATCTTAAATTTAAATGTGATGATTAAAATCAAAATTCCCAATGCCACGTGGCTTATAATGCTGATTGCTATTTTATGCTTTAGCAGTTCGTACGGGCAAAACACCCAGATTAGAGTTTCGGAAATTCGATCCGGAAAAGGACAAATTATACTCAACGTTTTCAAAAATAGCGAAGATTATGAGGAAGAAAAAGTTTCTAAAAAACTGGTATTCGAAAAGAAAATTGAAAACGGCTCCATGATTATTAATTGTACGCTGGAACCCGGAACATACGGCATTACTCTTATTGATGATGAAAATAAAAGCGGAGAACTTAACAAAAACATGTTAGGAATACCAAAAGAAGGTTTTGGTTTCTCTGATTTCTTCATGGAAAAAATGAAAAAACCCGCTTTTGATGATTTTAAAGTCAATGTAAAAAATCAAAACAACAAAATTAGTATCAGAGTAAAATACATGTAAACCAAATTAAAAACGACGTAAAACTAAAATTAAAAATTATGAAAATTAAAACAGCCCTTACCTTAATTCCTGTAAAAATAATGGCTATCGCAGTCCTGATTATAACATCATCTTGTGATAATAATGAAGTAGATCCGTTTGGTTCTGCAAGGCTTAAAGTCGTAAATGCAGCTCCTAATGCGGGTTCTCAAAAATTTGTTATGGCAAATATTCCTTACATAGGCAATCTGAGTTATTTAGAACATTCTGTATCGTATCACGATGTAGCGGTGGGCAATAATTTAGTAAGTCAGTTCAGGGATGAAAATGATAACGATTTGTATGCCACAGAAGAACTTGATCTGGATGACGATAAAAGATATACCGTATACTTAACCGGAGAATCAAGAGACGACGCAGAAGTGAGACTTTATGAAGATAACATAAGCGCGCCAGCCAGCGGAAAAGCAAAAGTAAAATTTATCCATTTAAGTTCGGGAGCCCCAAGTAATATTGATTTTCTGGACGGACAAGGCAACAGTCTTGCATCAAACCTTGTAAGATACAGCCAAAGCGGTTATTCAGAAATTAATGCCGGATCTGTAAGCGTTCAGGTTCGCGGTACAGGAGGATCTGAAAATCTGGCGACATTATCAGCAACTGATTTTGCGGCCGGAAAAGTTTATACTGTTTTTATATCCGGATCTGTAGCATCCGGATATACGGTGACACAGCTTTCACAGAATTAAATCATAAAAAAAAGAGCTGTTTATCAACAGCTCTTTTTATTCAAAAATTATAAATTACTTCATTGAATCGTTTACAGTCTGACTGTCTACAAATTGCTCAAAGCTTATTATTTTTCCATCTTTCAATTTCCAAATATGTGCTACTCTTGCTGCAAACAACTTATTTGTTTTTTTATACGTTCCCGTATACGTTCCAAAAGCCACTACTCTATCCTCGTTTGCAACATAATCTTCCGGGGTAAATTTGTAATCAATCCACTCACTTCCTAACCTGCTGAAAACATTTTTGGTAATGCTTTCTAAACCTATATAAGTTCCTGCGTACGGAAAACCTTTGGCTTCTGTCCAGGAAATATCAGCTGCAGCATATTCTGCTAAATTTCTTCCGTTTTCTTCCGAAGTTTTTCCTTCGTAAGTACTTTTTATAATTTCAAGATTTGTCATTGCTTTTTTATTTAAAGAACAGCCTGACAATACTAAAACTATTATCAGGCCGGAGCTTATTAGTTTTACCATTTCATTTCTCCCGTATTTACTTTCGCTCCTATCATCAAAGCAGTTTCAAAAGTAAGTGCAGGATATTTTGTTTTTAAAGTTTTGATTAAAGCTTCAGAAGTTTTATTGGTTTTTAAAGCTTCTTCATAAAACTGAATATAACTTTTGGTATGATTTACAGCAGCAATATCAAATGGTGAATTTGAATTGGCATGCGCCGGAATTACAATTTCAGGATGTAGAGCACTAATTTTATCTAAAATCGAAATCCAACTTTTACGTTCTTCAGGCTTTTGCGCATCTGCCATCCAAAGATGAAAAGTGGTTCCGAAAACATTAATACCGCCAACAACGGCTTTGATAGAAGGAATCCATACAAAAGTCTCAGCCGGAAATTCTTCCAAACCTATAATTTCTAATTTCTGACCTTCTAATTCGATGCTGTTTCCTTTTAAAACCTGAGGTGAAATTACGTTCGAAGTAATGTTTTTACCCAATCTTTCGCCCCATACTTCTAATTTCTTTTGAGATGTAGCTTTAATGTGTTCTACCGTTGAAGGAGACGCATAAACAGTTACTTCCGGAAAATATTTTTTGAATACTTCCAGTCCGAAATAAAAATCAGGATCGCCGTGAGATACATAAATTGTCGTTAGTTTTTTGCCGCCCGCCTTAATTTCCTGTGCTACTTTTTCGGCTTCCGCCAAAGTAAATTGGGCATCGATCAAAACGGCATCGGTTTTTCCGGATACAATTACTGATGCTACACCAAAACTGTTTTCTGATGCGTTGTAAACCTGAAGTTTAAGATTTTTAGCTTCAATAATTTTGAAACTTTGTGCTTGTGTTTCCATATTCAATAAGATTAAAATTGTTGTAAGTAGTATTATAACATTCTGTTTCATTTTGTTTGGTTTAAATTAACCCTGCAAAGATGAAACCTTATGCAATCTCAAAACATTAAACTAGTTTAATAAATCAATGAAATCTTATTTTTTCAGCGCAATTTTCTTTCGAATATTACTCAAAAAAACATTGGTAATACCCAAATAGGCAGCGACTTGAATATTGGAAAGACGCTGAATAAGCTGCGGATATTTTTCTGAAAACTCAATATATCTGGACTCTGCGGTTTTGCTCAGATTATCGATCATTCTGCGTTGCAGGGCGACATGTGTTTTTTGTGTCATAACCCGAAATAACTTCTCTATTTCCGGCATATTAGAATAGGCAAATTCTTTATCTTTTTTAGATATTAAAAGCACCTCGCTATCTTCCAGAGCTTCTATAAATAGCTGTGATGGTGTTTCGTTGGTAAAACTGTCGATATCCGTAATCCACCAGTTTTCAATTGCAAAATACAGTATTTGCTCAAAGCCATCCTTGTCGATATGATAAACCCGAAAAAGCCCTTTTATAACAAATCCTTCAAACTTGCAGACTTCGCCTTCCCGAAGCAAAAAACTTCTTTTTTTGATTATTTCATGTTGAAATAAATTGCAAAATGCTTCTGTTTCAGGATTTGAAAGAGCAATATGTGCTGCAATATTTTTTTGAAGAAGTTCTTTCATCTCATTAAATATCTGAAAAAGTTACAAGCTATTTTTAGTTGTTTCCCTGTGCAAAGTGCCCCAATCACTTAATTGAAGACAAATAGGTACGAGTTTTTCTCCTATTGGAGTAATTTCATATTCTACTCTTGGCGGTACTTCTGCAAAAACAGTTCTTTTAACAATTCCGTCACTTTCCATTTCTCTCAATTGAAGTGTCAGCATTCGTTCTGTAACCTTTTCGATTTTACGTTTCAATTCGCTGTATCGCAGTGGGCCACTTGCTAAATTAACCAGAATTAATATTTTCCATCTTCCTCCAATAACTTCAACTGCATACGTCATATCGCAGTTCGACAGGAATTTTCTATTCTGGTTATTGGTTGATTTTTCCTTTATTTTACTCATTACGTACATTTTTGTATGTATCACACATTTGGTTGGCTATAGTACAAATTTAGGGTTTGTTATTTAATATTGTACCATAAATATTTAAATAAACAAAAATGAACACTATATCAAAATTATCTAAAACAGTTGTTTTTCACGAAGCAGGAACCCCAGAAGTTTTAAAAGTAGAACAAATAGAAACTCCGGCTCCGCAGCCGCACGAAGTAAGAATTCAGGTAAAATCTATTGGCGTTAACAGAGCAGATGCCATGTACCGCGCGGGAATGTATATTGAAAATCCTGTTTTTCCTGCCAAATTAGGTTATGAAGCTGCCGGTATAATCGAAGCCGTTGGATCTGAGGTTACCAATGTAGCAGTTGGTGATGTTGTAAATGTTATTCCCGGATTTTCATTGCACCACTATTCTTCTTACGGAGAATATATTTTAATGCCGTCGTACGCAGTGCATAAATATCCATCTGTTTTATCTTATGATGAAGCGGCGGCTTTATGGACCAGTTATTCTACGATGTACGGAATGCTGATCCATTCGGGAAAATTAAAATCGGGAGAGTTTGTGGTTATTAATGCTGCTTCAAGTAGTGCCGGACTCGCGGCAATTCAGCTTACGAATTATGTGGGAGGGATTTCTATTGCTTTAACAACCTCAGCCAGGAAAAAAGAAGCTTTATTAAAAGCTGGTGCATCGCATGTTATTGTTACATCTGAAGAAAATATTGCAACAGAAATTGCCAAAATCACAAATAATGTTGGTGCTCATATCATTTTAGATCCTGTTGTTGGAGCAAAATTCAGTAATCTTTTAAGTGCTGTTGCCGAAAATGGAAAAGTATTCGTTTACGGTGCTTTAAGTCAGGAAGCGGCAAGTTTTCCCACTTTTGCTGTTATGATGAAAACGCCAACCATTAGAGGATATTCTGCGATTGAAGTTTTGGCTAATGCCGATATTTTAGCAGAAGCGATTGCTTTTATCGACAAAGGTATAATCGAAGGAAAATTAAAACCGGTTATTGATAAAGTTTTTCAGCTTGACGAAATTGTAGTGGCGCACAACTATTTGGAATCTAATCAGCAATTTGGTAAAATTGTAATTACTGTTTAATTGAAAATTCAAAAACTAACAAATTCAAAAAAGGCTTCATTAGTAATGAGGTCTTTTTGAGTTCTATATCAGCCCATTTAAATAAAAACAAAAAAATTGAGTTCGCGTATTTTTAAATTCAGCTGCCAATTTAACGAGTTGGGTAATTTTTTTCAATACCAATCCTTAGCCTGAAACTATCTTCGTCATTAATCTTAAATTTTATACTAATGACAAAGTTACTGACTACCATTTTATTATTTTGCGCAACGCTATTAATGGCACAAACCGAATCAGATTCATTATCTGAAAAATTCTCCGTTGATTTTGGAGGTTCGTTTGGTGTTTTTGTTCCTTTTAAAGGATCTGGCAAAGATTTTCCTGATGATAAAAACCAACTTGGCTCTAATGGTGTAACTTTCCTTCAGCTAAACTATAAAGAGCATTATTTTGCTAAATTACAGTTCGGACAAACCACGGTGTCTTATAAATCTATTCAAAACTCTAATGGTTTTAATTCCATCATAGATTCAAAAGCAAACAGCACCACGATAGGCATCAATCTTGGATATCAATATAAAATCAAACATTGGCAGCCTTTTGTAATGATGGGATCGGGTACGTCTTTTATCGACTCTCCTAAAGCATCGCTGATAAACGAAAATACGATAAGCTACACCACTAAAACCGGCAATTACCTTTACATCTCAGGAAGTGTTGGTGTTAATTATGTATTCAACAAATATTTTATTGTTTCTCTTGAAGGGCAAGCCTCTACACTTCCAACGGCGCCTTCGGGTTCTGATACGCATTTAAGTGGTATGAGTATGCAGCTTGGATTAAAATCATATCTTTTTAGTTTTTAAATTATGTCTACGTATGATAATTTCAGTCTATAAAACAAACGTTAACACAAAATCTAAATTAAGAAAAGTAAAACCTGTTCTTAATAAAGTACTTTTGGATTCTAAATGGAATTTTGATTTAGAAGATTGTGACAAAATTTTAAGAGTTGAGAGTAACAAAAGCTGCTCTGAATTTTTAATAACAGAACTTTATAAAGTTGGAATATACTGTGAAGAATTATTTTAGATGTAATAACCAGGTCATAGTATTGCACTTTTATTATTAATATTATGTATTTAAGGCGCTATAAATATTTACGTTTATATGGGTATATAGTTTTTACTGTAATCCTGTATCTAATTCTAATACTCCTTAATTCTGACGAGAGTAATCTTCAGGGATGGAAGTTTTATACTCTAATGGATTTTATTATTGAAGGATTATTTTGTTTGATCTTTACAGTAGTATTATTTGAAACCGGTCTTTGGATATCGCAAATTTTTACTAAAAAATCAGTTTCGAAAAAATATAATTTGTCAAGATTTATTTTTCAGCTGCTGCTTCACATCGTTATTGTAAGTATTCTCGCTGTTGTATTTTTTAATATTGATCTTCCTCAAAAATATGGGTATGACGACCTTTTGTTGAGACGGGTTTTAATCATTGGCAGTATATTTTCTATATTAATAACTACAGGTTTAACCGCCGAACAACTTTTTTTTAAATGGAATGAAAGTAAACTCGAAGCTATAGAAAACAAAAAGCAGGCATTACAATTAGAACTCAATGCGCTGAAACTTCAATTAGATCCGCATTTTTTATTTAACAATCTAAGCACGCTTACTTCATTAATTGAGGAAAATCAAGCTACTGCTGTGTTATATGTCACCAATCTTTCTGCAGTTTATCGCTATGTTTTGTCCAACAGAAATAAAAATCTGGTTGTTCTAAAAACGGAATTGGATTTTATAACGGAATATTTGTTTCTGTATCAAATCAGGTATGGATCTTCTATCGTTATCCATATCGAGGAAAATAATGCTAATTTAAGTAAATTTATACCTCCTTTAACGTTACAGCTTTTGATTGAAAATGCAATAAAACACAACTCTTTTTCCTCGACGATGCCGCTTCTTATTAGCATTAGTTATGAAGATCAATGGATAATAATACAGAATAACAAGTCGGCTAAATTTACCAAAGAACCCAGCGAAGGAATTGGTCTGGCACATATTTACCATAGTTATAAAATAATAGGCAGTACGCCTCCTGTGGTCAATGATTTGGACACAATTTTTGAAGTTCGAATACCTTTACTTAACAATTAAAAGTACTTTATGATAACTGTTTTAATTATAGAAGATGAGGCTGCCAATGCTGCGAGACTGCAAAAAATGCTTTTACAATCAGAAGAAGAAATTGTAGTTACAGCAGTTTTACAAACAGTGCGCGAGAGTATTGCATGGCTTGAAAAAGAAAAAAGTCCTGACATTATTTTTATGGATATTCGCCTTACAGATGGTCTTAGTTTTGAAATCTTCAATCAGGTGAATATCAAATCGTATGTTATTTTTACAACTGCTTATGATGAATATGCCTTGCAGGCATTTGAAGTAAACGGAATAGATTATCTTTTAAAGCCTATCGAACAAAAAAAATTGGATTTGAGTATCAAAAGAATTAAAAGTTTTATAACTCCTGAGCCTGACAACAGTGTTGTGGAAATTTTAAAAAAAATGCGCCTACATAAAGAGATTTACAGATCACGATTTTTAATTAACCATAAAGATTTATTCATCACAATCCCCTGTACTAATATTGCCTATTTTAGTTCTGAAAATAAAATAGTATCTCTTACCACACATTCCAACCAAAGATATGTCATCAAGCAAACGCTCGATAAGAATTAAATCCCAATGATTTTTTTAAAGTGTCCAGAAACTACATCGTTTCTTTAAAATCAATCCATAAACTATCCCAATCTTTTGATTATAAACTAAAACTGGAGCTCACTCCGGCAATTAGTGAAATAATACTGATAAGCAGAGAGCGCGGTATTTCTTTTAAAAACTGGCTTGACAGCAAATGATTTTGGGGTTTCAATTAATTAGAAGAAACAATCTGATATAAAACAAAAAAGCCACTCGTTAGAATGGCTTTAATCTCAAAATTATTTATTTTTATTCCTGATCTGCAAGAAGTACAACCTTGCCATTTACACCGCCAGCTGTTAAGAAATCCTGAGCTATTGCAGCTTCTTCAAGCTTAAATGTTTTGGAAACAATTGTTTTGAATTTCCCCGCTTTTATCAAATCAATTCCGTTTTGTAAAGTCTTGGCAGAAATGTCAGAAACCACAAAATTAGCTTTTACATGGTATTGTTCTGCCAGCTCTTGCGATGGCGGCATAGCGATACTCAAAAGTTTACCACCAGGTTTTAAAACTTGAAAAAGTTTTACCTGAGCTTCGCCTCCGGCTGTATCTGCAACTAAATCAACATCTTTTGCAATACCTGAAACGTCCTGCAATTTATAATCAATCACTTCGTCGGCACCAAGGCTTTTTGCTAATGCCACACCGTTTCCAGAGGCTGTTGCAATAACGTATGCGCCGGCTGCTTTTGCCATTTGCACCATTGCACCACCAACTGCGCCGGCCCCACCCTGAATCAAAACTTTTTGACCTTTTTCTAATTTTCCTTCTGTAAATAAAACAGATTGAGAAGTACCAATATTAACGACCATTGAAGCTCCTTCTTCAAAAGACAAACCTTCGGGTTTTAGCAAAACAAAATTTTCGTTTGCAGTTGCATATTCTGCGTAAGCATTTTTCCAGGTAAGAGCAATAACCTCATCTCCAACTTTAAATTTTGATACGCTCCCGCCAACGGCAACAATTATACCTGAAGCTTCACCGCCCGGTATAAACGGCATTTCTACAGGACGAATTTCCTTCATTAATCCCATTCGTATTTTCATATCTATCGGATTCACGCCTACTGCTTTAACCTGAATTAAAACATCATTTTCATTTTGAATTGATGGTATCGAAACCTCAACGAGTTCAATCACAGCTGAACTTCCGTAATCTTTGTATTGAATTGCTTTCATTATTTTGAAGTATAAAGTGGATAATCTGTATAACCTGTTTCACCCGGAGAATACAATGTGCCGAAATCTACATCGTTGAGGGAAAGATTTTTTTCAATGCGTTTTACAAAATCGGGATTCGCGAGAAATCCTCGACCAAAGGCAACAAGATCTGCAGAATTGTCCAATAGTTTTTCTTCGGCTGTTTCTGCTGTAAGTCCATTACAAATTATGATTGTATTGGTAAATACGGCACGGATTGCCTTATATGTTTTTTCCGGAATTTCAGGATTGGCCGAAAGATGAATATAGGCGATGCCTAATTTATCCAGTTCACTGCTTAGGTAAGTATAAGTTTGATGCACTTCTTCTGCATCATACGCAGCCTGATCACTTAATTGAGAAAACGGAGAAAAACGAATTCCGACTTTATCCGAACCGATAGCTGCTGCAATTGCTTCTGAAATCTCTAAAATAAGTCGGCTTCTGTTGATAAGATTGCCTCCATAAAGATCTGTTCTGTTATTTACATTTGGATTTAAGAATTGTTCCAGTAAATATCCATTGGCACCATGAAGTTCTACACCATCAAAACCGGCAAGAATTGCATTTTTAGAAGCATTTACAAAATCTTCAATAACACGCGTTATCCCATCTAAACTAAGAGCCACCGGAACGGAATGTTCCTGCATGCCCAGAGAATCAGTAAAAATTTCACCTGCCGCCTTGATATCCGAAGGTCCTACGGGCAGAATTCCGTTTGGCAAATTGGCAACATGAGCGATACGCCCGGTATGCATTAACTGCAGAAAAATTTTTGATCCATTTTGATGTACGGCATCTGTAACTTTTTTCCAGCCTGCAACCTGCGCTTCAGAATAAATTCCGGGAATACGCGGATATCCTAATCCTTCCGGACTTGGCGAGGTACCTTCGGTAATAATCAAACCAGCACCAGAGCGTTGTGCATAATAGTTTGCCATGAGTTCATTTGGAAGATTGTCTATAGCTCTGCTTCGGGTCATCGGCGCCATTACCAGATGATTTTTAAATTTTATAGTGCCTTTCTCAAAAGGCGTAAGTAACTTTTTCATTTTGTTCTATTTAATTATAGGAACAAATTTAGAAGTTAATATATGGGCAAAATAACCAAAAAAGACACAAGAATAGTCCTATCCGACAGTTACATTTTTAATATCGAAGATGAAAAAGGATACTTATATAGTATAAGAAAACTTTTTGGGTGTGATGCCGTACTGCTTCTCAAATAATCTGCTGAAATGACTAAGGTTTGAAAATCCCAACTCGTAACCAACTTCAGAAACAGAATGTTTGGCTTGCTTTAACAGAAAAGCTGCTTCTTCCATCCTCGCTTTCTGATAATAATTATAGATGGTATCTCCAAATGTTTGTTTGAAAAGCTGCTTGAGTTTCGTTTCGCTCATTGAAGCAATAATAGCCAATTCACTTAAAACCGGCGGAGTACTAAGATCGTTTAGTATTTCGTTGCGAATGATTAGAAGTTTTTGTGCATCGTTACTATTTATATTCTTAAAAGTTGTGTTCTCCCTAAGTGATAATTTACTAAAAAGCAAATACATTAATTCCTGTACTTTAATTTGTACATAAAAATTATTCATAGAATTATTCATGTCGACCGATACAATATTTTTAAGAAGCAATTGCATTTCAGGATCCAGATTTTCGAAAAAAAGAAAAGAAGCGTCTTCGGCAGTAATAGTTTGTATTGTAGTGTTAGGCTTTTCTATAGATAAAACCGAATGCAATCTGCTGGCAGTAATACCCACTACAACATACTGAATATTGCTTCCGGCAGGAAAACGAATTTCTGTTCGCAAATCATTTGTAGAAAGAATTATAGAAGAATCGTTCTTTTGAAAAAATGGGATATTTTCCTCGTTATTACATTTAACCTCAAGATCTTCTTTATTATTATAAAAGAAAATAGTTCGCACATTATTCGCCTTTACTGCCGGATTACGTTTAAGAATTAAATCTTCCTTTAATATATACCGATGAATCGTTAATTTAAAATCATCTCCAAACCCAACTTTACGCACATAACCTTCGCCCAAACTTGCAGGAATTTGCAATACATTATCTCGCACAGGAACATTTATTTGTTTTGAAAACAAAGTTATAAAGTCAAAACCCGGTGCTGCTGTAAATTCAAAAATCATTAGGAAGCTATAGAGAATACTAAATTACTGCAAATAATTATATTTTACTCTTTATAAACTCATTTTATAATTGGAGCGATTACCAAAAACAAATTGTAAAAATGTATCACGTCTTCCGACTTTTGTATAAGTACTAACGATGACCCGTACTCTAAATTTGCCTCATTATTAATCATATAAAGAATAAAATGAGCAAAACAATTTTAATCACAGGAGCATCTTCAGGTTTTGGATTGATGCTGGCTAATGACCTTCATAAAAAAGGGTTTAACATAATTGGAACAAGCCGCGAACCAGAAAAATACAAAGTTCCGTTTAAATTAATGCGTTTGGATATTGACGACGATAATTCTATTAATGAATTTAAAGAAAGACTCTCTAAAGAAACCAAACAACTGGATGTTTTAGTAAACAATGCCGGTTTTATGATAACGGGTATTGCCGAAGAAACGCCTATTGATGTAGCCAGAAAACAATTTGAAACCAACTTTTGGGGAACAGTTAAAGTAACAAATGCAATTATACCTTATTTTAGAAAACAAAAATTTGGGCAAATTATTACTGTTAGCTCTATTGTTGGATTGATTGGACCACCAAATTTATCTTACTATTCTGCTTCGAAACATGCTGTAGAAGGATATTTTAAATCATTACGTTTTGAGTTGAATCAGTTTAATATTAAAGTTAGTGTTGTAGAGCCTGTATGGTTTAAAACAAATTTAGGGCATAATGCCATTTCTTCAACAGGAAATATCGGGGATTATAATACCTACCGAAAACTTGTTAATGCAGCTACTCAAAAAGGTTTAGATGAAGCAGAATCTCCAGATGCCGTTGCTAAAATTATCACTAAACTAATTGGCACAAAAGAACCTAAGTTTAGTAATCCGGTTGGTAAAATGTCGGGAATGATTGTTTTTCTGCAGCATTATGCACCAAAAATGTTTGAAAACTCGATACTAAAAAGTATTAAATAAAATAACCCGACAAACACAAATTAATAAATGTATAGTTGGAATGTTTTAAGATTGTTTAGCATTCCAATTTTATATTTAAAACAAGAAAAATGAAAAATAAAATTATAACAAACGCCGTACTTAAAATAGATCCTCAATTTATCAATGAAGTACTTCCATTTGCAATCGAAACCAGGAATCATATTTTACTTGAAGAAGGATGCGAAATTTTCATATTGATGAGAAAAACAGATGAACCTAATACACTCGTAATTTTTGCTGTTTATACCTCAAAACAAACTTATGACTGGCATCTTGAGCAAGATTATGTGAAAAGTTTTTTTGCTTTTTTGAATGGAAAACTGACGGATGCCCCAGAAGTAACTTATCTCGAAGAAATTTGAGTAGTGATAAATTTTAAAGCGTAGATTTATAATGTATAAAACTGTAAAGAATGAAAAATTACAAAACGATAAGTGAACTCTATATTTCCAATGGATTTCCGCCACCTGAAAATCCTTTACTTGGTTTGGTGACGTTTGAAGAACTAAAAAACTGCACGTTTGCTGAAACAGAATTCACAATGAATTTTTATAAAATAGCTTTAAAGAAAGTAAAATCAGGAACCATTTTATACGGAAAAACGAAGTACGATCATGACAATGGTTCGATGGCATTTGTAAAACCGGGTCAGAAAATTACAATGAGCGATATTGAGCTAACAGAAAAAGGCTTTATGATTTATATTGATGAAGATTTTTTAATGAATACCAATCTTTATTCAGAAATAAAAAAATATGGCTTTTTTGATTATGAAGTAAATGAAGCTTTGCACTTATCACCCAAGGAAGAAGAAACCATTTGGGATTTGTTTCATAAAATAAGACTGGAATATTACAATAACCAGGATGATTTTAGTAAAGATATTATGCTGACTCATATTGACTCTATCCTAAAATATTCGCAACGCTATTACAAACGACAATTCTTAAACAGAACCTCAATATCCGGAACAATAATTACCAGGTTTACCGAGATACTTAAGTTATATTTCGAAAGTGGAAAACTTCAAAAGGAAGGATTGCCAACCGTAAAATATATGGCAACACAACTATCATTATCTGCAAGATATTTAAGCGATTTATTGAAACAGGAAACTGGTAAAACAGCTTTGGAGCACATCCATATTTCTTTGGTTACAGAAGCTAAAAATCTCTTGTTGAGTACAAACAATACAGTAGCTGAAACAGCCTATCAACTAGGTTTTGAGAATCCTCCTTATTTTTCCAGATTATTTAAAAAAGAAGTTGGATTAACGCCAACAGAATATCGTGAACAGTTTTTGAATTAATAGAGGAATCTTTGATTTATTATAAACAAAAAAGCCACTCAAACGAGTGGCTTTTGATGTGAACTTAGAAGGAGTGAATTCCAACCTTTTACTGGAAGATTTGAAACTTTTAGCTGACTCGTTTGAGGATATTTTGTAATGCGAAAGTATTTTATCATTATCTCTTAATTAAATATTTTATAAAACTGTTTTACATTTCACCAATGAAGCTAATCCTTTTTTTGCTACAATAAGTTAATGTGCTACTTCAATAATTTATATTAAAAAAATTAAATTTTCGTAGCAAAATCATGGCACATGAATTTTTACAAACCAGAAATCTTGCAAAATCAAGGGCCAGCAAATTTAGGTTTGAAACTTATTAGAAAATGACTCGGACGAATTGATTCAGCTTCACAACCAAATTATTATCATGCTATTTCTAACATATACTCTATATCTATTAAATTATATACGCATAAAATTAGATTGTATGGTATGATTATTTCTACAGACTAAGCAGGCATGAAAAGCAAATAAAAATGGGCTTTTGCGTAGAGATCATCTAATAACTGCCTCATTTATTGAAAAGAAGCCATTCCAATGGAGACGGCTTCTTCTTTTATTATTAAGGGTCGACGTGGGTGTATAAGGCCATTTATTTGTTATCAATACGTCCTTTAGCACCCGAGACGTCATTGAGCTCCTTTTGCTTATCAGCCCAGCTTGTATCTTCAGGGTTTAAAGCACTGTGCAGGTAAGCAAGAATGCACTGGTTCACGAATTCTACCCTTTCCGGGCTTTCATCTGTCGTTTCATTGGAATCATATCCGGATATTCCGCCAAAAATGTGTTCGGCTCCATATACTGTCAGCAGGCTTTTTTGACCGGGACTCAAAAAATATCCGTCAGCGCGCCAATTGTCTACTTCTGAGAAGTTTGGATTTATGTCTTTATCACCGTTCACTACCAGCACTGGCTGATCCATCGTCGAGAAATCGAGATTATTCAGCACAGGATAATGTTCTTTGGCAGACTGCACTAGTCCCGCTGGAGCGCCGGGAGCACCTATCATCACGCAAGCCTTCAAACGATTTTCAGCGGCATTTACTATCTTATTGTCAGTTGGATTGATAACCTGCATGCCGGCAAGCATTCCAACAGTATGTCCTCCCATCGAATGACCAACCACACTTATCTGCTCTTTATTCACTCGAGCATTCAAGCCTGGCACTTTTGAGAGGATCTGGTTAAGATTATCAATTATAAATGAGATGTCTTTTGGCCGTGAGCTCCAAAATAGCGGAGCTTCAGGAAGGCTTGTATCAAGTGCCAATGATTTGGAATTTTGGTGCGTTGGCTGAATAACTACGAATCCATTCTTTGAAAAGAAGTCGACCATTGGTCCGTATCCGTACATTGAAGAAAGGAAGTTCGAGCGCCCATGTCCATGGGAAATAATAAGAACTGGCAGATTAGCCCCAATTGCAGGCGCCGTTACTTTAATCTGAAGGTCCACGTGACGATCAGTCACAGGCATTACGATTGGACCGTATGATATTACGGCGGTTTCTGAAATTTTTGTCATGATATATTGATATTTAATTACATGACAAAGTTCCATAAGTTACTAAGATGAAATGTAACTGAACCGCGGAAATGCCTAACCAAAATGGAGCGAATTCAAGACAAAGACATAAGGGCTAATACAGCTGACAGGATTTGTTAGTCGGAAGTACCAATTTTATAATAAAAAAAATACAGCCTTGGCCGTATTTAATTATTCTGAATAAGCTGGATTTTAAGTTTGAGTATAGTACAGTTAATTAAACATTTGTCTAAATTCAAGCGGTGATGCTTTTGCTTTCAATTTGAAAAAACGGCTGAAAGACTGCGGATGTTCGAACCCAAGATCAAAAGCGATTTCTCCAATCGTCAATGAAGTCAGTGCAAGTTTTTCTTTTGCTTTTTCGATGAGTTTGTTATGGATATGCTGCTGGGCATTCATACCTGTCAACGCTCGCAGCATGTCGCTAAGGTAGCTTGATGAAACATTTAAATGGTCAGACAGGAATTGTACTGTCGGAATTCCCTGGCTCGCTGTCTTCTCATTATAGAAATAATCATCCAGTAAGGCTTCGACCCTTTCAAGCATGTTATTGCTGGCAATTTTCCTGGTTATGAACTGGCGTTTATAAAACCTGTTGGCGTAGTTTAACAGCAACTCAATTTGCGATATTACCACTTCTTGGCTGAATTCGTCAACCCTGCTGTTGAGCTCCTGTTCAATGATGTCGAATACTGACAGGATAATTGTCTTCTCGCTTTCAGACAGATGCAGCGCTTCATTAGTCGCGTAGCTGAAAAAACCACACTGCTTGACTTTACGGGCTAGTGGAAAACCGTGCAGGAAATTGGGGTGGATCAGCATCGTATAAAAAGACAAATCTTCTGTATCGCCATCGCCGTCACTTCCAATAACCTGGTTAGGTGAGGCGAACAATAAACCGCCTTCATCAAAATCGTAAAAGCCCTGTCCGTAGCGCACCTTTCCGCTGAGTGCTGTCTTGAATGAAATTTTGTAAAAATTCAAAACATGACAACCGGATGGTCGGCTTGAACCTTTCAGGTCCTGCGCATTCAAAAGACTAATAAGCGGATGCTTCGGCGCCGGCAGCCCGAATGCACGGTGTACGGCTGTAATTGATTCAAAATCTAGGTGATTGCGGTCTTCTTTTTTCATAATATCACTTTTAATAATGCTGTTTCGCCAGCATTAAAGACAAATCAAAGTTAGCTATATGATAATAAATATACCTAACCTAAATGAGCATTGTTGTAACCGAAATGGATAATTCCAGTTCTTTTTAGCCTTATCAGGAATATTAGCTGCCAAAGCTGGAGGATCTCATATACTGAAAGCGGTTGTACGTATTAGTATTTGGGGCACTTTTGCAATGGCAATGTCGGCATTAGTAGGCTGCATTTTTGGAGTTCATACTTCCTAAATAACCGACAGCTAATTAAAAAATTAATCTAATCTTAAGCGGGTAAAAAAAATAAGATCCCTGACTATTCGTTATTTCGTATATATCTAAAAATAAACTGCTAAATGAAACTCATAACATTATTCCTTTTATTAATTATCCTTCCTATCAACTGGGAGCCTGACTTTAATAATGCAAAAAAAACAGCAAAGGAAAAACACGAATTAATCCTGCTGAACTTCTCCGGCTCAGACTGGTGTGGGCCTTGTATTGTGTTACGCAGAGATTATCTTGAAAGTCAGGTGTTCGCAGATATGGCGAATGAAAATCTGGTATTAGTTAATGCTGATTTTCCAAGAAAAAAGAAAAATACAGGAACTCCTGAACAGGTTAAAAGAAACGAAGATCTAGCCGAAATATACAATAAAGAAGGAAGTTTTCCCCTAACCCTGCTTCTGGATGCCGATGGTAAAGTACTAAAAACCTGGCACGGAAAACCAGAAACTACTCCTGAGCAGTGGACAGCCGAAATAAAAGCGATCTGTGACAGCCGAAAATAACATATCGAAAAACCAAAAATATTCACAGTCCCTAAAACTCATGGGGAACAACTTTACTATTACTGTTGTTGCCGAAAACGAGAAAATTGGAAACGAGAATATTAATCTTGCCATTGAAGAAATCAGACGGATTGAAAGACTGCTGACAACTTACAAAGATGACAGCCAGACCAATCTGATTAACAACAATGCCGGAATTAAAGCAGTAAAAATAGATCTGGAAGTTTTTAATCTTATCGAAAGATCTATCGGGATCTCGAAAATTACACAAGGTGCATTTGATATTTCTTACGGAAGTATCGATAAAAGTCTTTGGAATTTTGATAAAACAATGACCAGTCTTCCTGATTCTGAAACCGCACTCAAAATGGTTCATCTTATTGATTACAGAAACATAATTCTGGACAAAGAAAACACAACTGTATTTTTAAAAGAAAAAGGAATGCGGATTGGCTTTGGAGGTATTGGAAAAGGTTATGCCGCCGAAATGGCAAAACAAATACTCCTTAAAAATAAAGTGCATAGCGGTATTATTAATGCCAGCGGAGATCTCTCGGCATGGGGATTACAACCCAATGGTAAAAAATGGACTATTGGTGTGGCAGATCCAGATTCACCAAATGCAGCATTCTCTTATATGGAAATCTCCAATAAAGCAGTGGCGACCTCTGGTAATTATGAAAAATTTGTAACCATTAACGGTAAAAAATATTCGCATACCATTGATCCAAAAACAGGGCTGCCAATAGCCGGAATAAAAAGCGTTACCATTATCGCCTCGAATGCTGAATTTGCAGATGCAATGGCAACTCCAATAGCTGTTATGGGTATTAAAGCCGGCTTGTTTTTAATAGATCAGATACCGGATCTATATTGTATTATCATCGACGAGGACAATAAAATTTACACTTCTAAAAACATTAACCTGAAATGAAAAAGCTAAAGCAAAAAAATTTCGTGCTCCTGTGCAGTATTGCTTTTATCGGAATACTGTTCACTTCCTGCAGTTCGGTAAAGGAATACCAGAAAGGAAAAATCAACGATTCTGAAATGGTTCTTTCTAATAGGAAAATCGAAAAAACAGAACTCAGTTTCCAATCCTACCGAGAAGGAGCTTCCGGAGCAAATTCAGGAAAAAGCGGCGGTGGCTGCGGTTGTAACTAATTTTCATACGATCAAAAATGAAAAGAATATTCATTACAGGATTTGCTTTGCTGGCATTATTTCAAACAAGGGCACAAAATGTTCCTACTGATTCTACCAGTTACAAAAGCAAAAAATTAAAATTGGAAGAAGTAAATCTGGTTTCCAGTTATTATAAACAGGACGGAAATAATTCTGCCGTTACAGGAGGAATTGGTTCTGAACATCTTACCGATATTGCCAATACCATTGATGTTAAACTGGTAAAATACGGCGAAACCGGAATCAAGCATACTTTTGATATCGAAGCCGGGATTGATCATTATACCTCGGCATCATCAGATATGATTGATTTGAGTGCCAATTCATCTGCATCCTCTTCAGACAATCGCTTCTACCCTTCTGTAAGTTATTTGAGAGAAAATGAAGAGAAAGGAAGAACACTCGGAATCGGCGTTTCATCATCGACTGAATTTGATTATCAGTCTTTTGGCGGCAATATTAGTTTCTCCCAAAAAACGAAAGACAAAAACGGAGAATTTACCGCTAAATTCCAAACCTTTATAGACCAGTTAAAATTGATTGAACCTGTTGAACTTCGCACTTCCGGAGGCGAAGGTAATGACAGCGCCAACCGAAATACCTTTGCAGGAACTTTGAGTTATTCTCAAGTTGTAAACAAAAACCTTCAGGTAATGCTTGTGGGTGATGTTATCAGTCAAAATGGTTATTTAAGCCTTCCTTTTCACAGAGTTTATTTTGCAGACGGTTCCGTACATCAGGAAAAAATGCCAGATACCAGACTTAAAATTCCACTGGGAATCAGAGCCAGTTATTTTTTAGGAGACAATGTAATTATTCGCGCCTATTACAGATATTATACCGATGACTGGAGCCTCAGAGCACATACTGCTGATCTTGAAATTCCGGTGAAATTAACACAGGCATTTTCAGTGAGTCCATTTTACAGATATTACACCCAGACAGGAACGAAATATTTTAAACCATACGGAGAACATACTGCCGTGGATGAATACTACACCAGCAACTATGATTTATCAAAGTTTGACAGCAGTTTCTTTGGAATGGGAATGAAATTTACTCCCCTTAACGGAATCTTTGGTCTGAAACACTGGAATACCTTAGAGCTACGTTACGGTCACTATACAAGGACTACTAATATGAAATCTGATATTATCAGTATCAACATTAAATACAAATAGTTAAAAACTTAATTCTAATTTACATTCATCAAAAAACCACCAAAGTCGTTTGACGATGGTGGTTTATAATTTCAGATAATCAGTACTCTTTTGTTTAGAAATCTTATTCAGGAATTGAACAAACTTTCGAAAAGAACTGCGGGTAATTTTGATCTATTCGAAAATTGGAAGGGATACCTTTCTTACCATAAAAAGCTAAGACGATCTTAATGGAAGTCTCATAAAAATTAAAGTTAGATATAAATTTACATCAATCTCCAACAGAACATCCTAACCAAATTGCTGAAGCCAATGAAATTATGCCCTAAACAGTACTAAGCCAATCTATTAAAATAGTCAATAATTTTATAGAAATTTTTTCTTGTTCATGTCACAAACAACGCAAATGGCACCAATTGTAATCAATTGGCGCCATTTTATATAAAGTTTATTAAATAGTATATTAGTTTATAATGAATAAAATATAGTTATTCTATTATTTCAAGACTTGACAGGAAGCAAATGATATTACAGCTAAATTAAAAGCTGTTGATAAAAAAATCAAATAGAAGATAATGCTTTAGTGAAAATCTTTGAAAGATTTTCTGAATTTGAAACCTCAGATAAAAGACATCTTGTAAATCTTATTCCACCGACTGATATTGATTTTAAAACAGGAGCTTTTTCTTTATATTTAAATCAAGCATTTTTAAAAATTTTATCAAAAAAAAATAACCGAAAAACTAAAAAAAAAGAATTTCATTGAAAAGAATATTTCAGTAGAAAAAGCCGTTATTATTCTTTCCAAGAACGGCATTCAGATAAATGAGAAAGAAGCCAAAATCATAGTAGAATTACTTTATTTAGTATCAAAAAATTACGACAAACCAAAAGAGAAAAAATATCATATCGTTAATGAGACTTCGAACCACCGTTAGTCCCTCTTAAATCAAGAATAACCTGCTTTTAGAATGTTATTTCAAAACAGACTAGGGACTCCCCATGAAAAAAATCGAACCGTAAAACACTAGAAGATAAAAGCCTGACAAACAAACATTTATAGGTATAAAAAAAGAGACAACTACTTTGTAGTTGTCTCTTCAAGTGATCCCAGAAGGATTCGAACCTTCGACCTACGCATTAGAAGTGCGTTGCTCTATCCAGCTGAGCTATGGAACCAAAAAGTTTTTTATTAAAAACTCTTAAAAAAAGTCGGGGTGGCAGGATTCGAACCTGCGGCCTCCTGCTCCCAAAGCAGGCGCGATAACCGGGCTACG